>CAITBU010000330.1 GCA_903890595.1 uncultured Holophagaceae bacterium
CGAGGGGAGCTTTGGCTGCTGGACTGGAGCCCCGGGCGGGGCTCGGAGCAGGGGGGCTTCCGGCCGGGGCTCATCATTCAGTCGGACCTGGGCAACCACGCGGAGGGGGCTCGCACCACGATCCTGGTGCCCCTCACCACCCAGGGCCGGCCCTACGCCTTCTATGTGCCCATCCCCAAGGCCAAGGACAACGGCCTGAGCGCCGACTCCTGGGCCAACGCCACCCAGGTCTTCACCGTGGACAAGGCTCGCCTGACCCAGCGGCTGGGGAAGGTCACACCGGCTCAGCTGCGGGCCGTGGAGGCGGCCCTGCGGGCGGTGCTGGAGCTGTAGCCGGGGCGCGGCCGGGCCTGGGCTTTCTGGTCACCAGTTATCGGCCAGACTCAGGCCAAAAAGACCCTCCACTAAGGACACGAAGACGCCCTGCGGGCCTAGGAAGGGCACGAATGCAGCCTGCCCCACCCCGGGCATCCCCAAGGGGGCGGCGGCTGGCTGCGGTCCCCCAAAGGCCGTTCCAGCCGCCGCCCCCTTGGCCGGTCGCAGGCGACCGGGGGCCCTTGGCCCGGATGCCCTTTCAGTGCAATGGCTGAGCCTTCGTGGCCCTTTGGGGCAGTTCTTCGTGTCCTTAGTGGAGCTCCTTGAAGGCCCAAATTGCCTGAGCCCAGCTGATGCCCAGACTCTGATATTGTTTGCAAATGCAACCAAAGACCTCCTGGGACCTCCAGTGGCTGACGACTCCCGAAGCGGCGAGTCTGCCATTCCCTCGGGGCTGGGCCGACCTGGAGCGCACGGCGATTCCCCTGCCGCCGGGCACCGGGGAGGGCTACATCGAGCTGTTCCACCTGGGCCAGGGCATGGACATCTGCCGAGCCTCCGTGATTTTCGAGCCGGCCATGGCGGGTCGGCTGGTGCCCATGGCGGAGGTCAAGGGCACGATCCCGGACCCCATGTTCGGGGTGCAGTCGGCCCGCCATGGCCAGGTGACGGTCAGGGATCGCCGCGCCGGGGTGGAGCTGAGCTACCACGGGGAGACCACCCTGTTCCAGCATGTGGACCGGCTGGATTTCCAGCCCCTGGTGAGCGCCAGCGCTGAGGTGGAAGTCACCATCATCACCATGGGGGTGCCCATCCTGGCCACCCTCCTGGGGCAGGACCAGGCCATGGCCCTGCTGCGGGTCCTGGGGATTGAAGCCATGTCCTCCGCCGCCACCCGGGCGCTGGCCCACAGCGTGAACCGACTCCTCCACGAGACCCTGCCCTCGGGCCTGTCCGGGCAGATGCGGATTCTCTTCAGTCAGGCCAAGACCCTGGAGTACCTCTGCGCCCTGTCCTCCCTGCTGAGTGGTGCGGCGGCCCCGGATCGGAGCACCTCCAAGCTGGTGCGCACGGTGGCTGACCTGCGGGCAGAGCTCCTGGGCCTGGAGGGGAAGGTGCCCTCCCTCAACGACCTGGCCCGCAAGTACGGACGGTCCGCCAAGGCCCTCAACGATGCGTTCCGGAGCCAGTACGGGACCTCCATCTACGCCTTCGTGTCAGAGCATCGCCTCAGCGAGGCTCATGCCGCCCTGGAGCACACGGACATCCCCATGAAGGCCCTGGCGGCCAACCTGGGCTACAGCCATGTGAACAACTTCATCGCCGCCTTCCGCAAGAAGTTCAGCTA
>CAITBU010000331.1 GCA_903890595.1 uncultured Holophagaceae bacterium
AGGTCAACTGGCAGGCCTACCGCCAGTACCGCCTGAACGACGCCGAGCGCGCCGTTCGCAGCGGCTACCTGCTCCAGGCCATCGGCAATGCCGAGACCATCGAGGTCCCCGAGGCTGACATCGACACCGAGATCCGCGCCTTCATGGCCCAGAACCAGGTGCAGCAGCCCTTCGAGGCCTTCAAGGCCGAGCTGGAGCGCCGCGGCAATGCCACGGAGATCAAGGGCCGCCTGCGCACCGACCGGATCTTCGAGCACCTGCTGGCCCTGGCCCAGGTCACCGAGGAGCGCCTGGACCGGGTTGCCTTCGAGGCCCTGGTGGAGCTGGAGCGCAAGCGCGAGGCTGGCATTCCCATCAACCGCTACGATGCGGGCGGACTGGAAGGCAGCGGCCTGGAAGACCAGGAGGGCGGCGAGCCCGCCGCGGTGGCCCCCGCCGGACATGTGCACGGACCCGACTGTGACCACGATCACGAGGCCGAGGAGGCCAAACCGAAGAAGAAGGCCCCCAAAAAGGCCGCTGAGACTGTCGAAGCCGAGCCTGCTGCCGAAGAGAAGCCCAAGGCCCGCAAGGCTGCCCCCAAGAAGTAGTCTGTCCCGGGGTTGGCGGAGAAGGCGCCGAGAGGCGCCTTCTTGCTATCCTGACCACTCAGCCGGAGGGCCCATGCCCAGCAGTTACTATCCCCCCATCGTCATCGAGCAGACGCCCCGCGGTGAGCGCAGCTACGACATCTACTCCCGACTACTCAAAGACAACATCATCTTCCTGGGTACGGCCATTGACGACAGCGTGGCCAACGCCATCGTGGCCCAGATGCTGTTCCTCGAGAGCGAGGACCCGGACAAGGACATCCAGATCTACATCAACAGCCCCGGTGGCAGCGTCACCGCCGGCCTGGCCATCTACGACACCATGCAGTTCGTGAAGAACGACATCGTCACCTACTGCATCGGCCAGTGCGCCAGCATGGGCGCCCACCTCCTCGCGGCCGGCACCAAGGGCAAGCGCTTTGCCCTGCCCAATGCCCGGATCATGATCCACCAGCCCAGCGGCGGCGCCCAGGGCCAGGCCACGGAGATCGAGATCACCTACAAGGAGATCCAGCGCCTGAAGGAGAGCCTCGCTGGGACCTTCGCCAAGCACACAGGCCAGACCATGAAGAAAGTCATGAAGGACATGGACCGCGACTACTTCATGAGCGCCGAAGAGGCCTTGGCCTACGGCATCGTGGACAAGGTTCTGAGCGAGCGGCCGGCCTGATGCACTCTGGCCTCTCGGCACTCCCGGGGTTCGAGCACTTGGCCCGGATCCCCCTCTACGTGCCGGGCAAGCCCATCCAGGAAGTCCAGCGGGAGCTGGGCCTAGAGCGCATCGTCAAGCTGGCCTCCAACGAGAACCCCTGGGGGCCCACCCCGGCGGTGAAGGCCCGTCTGGCCGCGATCCTCGAGGGTGCGAACGGCGAGGGCCTGGGCCTCTATCCCGTCAGCGATGGCTACTACCTGCGCCAGGCCATCTCCGCTCGCAAGAGCCTGCCTGTGGACCAGGTGGTCCTGGGCAACGGCAGCAGTGAGCTGCTGGAGATGATTGCCAAGGCCGCCTTCCTGGAAGGGGGGAGCGCCGTCATCCCGCGGCACAGCTTCGCCATCTACAGCATCGCCACCCAGACCGCCGGCGGCAGCGTCATCGAGTCCCGGGCCACGGCCTCGGAGCTGGATGTGGATGACATCCTGCGCTCCGTGGCCCCCGACACCCGCCTGGTCTACCTGGGCCACCCCAACAACCCCACGGGGATCCGCCTGGAGCGCTCGGCCTTCGAGCGGCTGGTACGGAACCTCCGCGAGGACATCATTCTGGTGGTGGACCAGGCCTACGCCGAGTACGAGGAGCCTGCGAACTACCCGGATGCGGCAGCCTACCTGGATGAGCGCCCCAACCTGCTGGTGCTCCATACCTTCTCGAAGATCCATGCCCTGGCGGCTCTGCGCATCGGCTACGGCCTGGGTTCGAAGGAACTCATCGGCTACCTGGAGCGGGTCCGCAGCCCCTTCAACACCAACCACCTGGCCCAGGCCGCTGCAGAAGTATCGGTGCAGGACCTGGCCTTCGAGGCCTTTTCCCGGCAGCGGAACACGGAGGCTCGTGGGGTCTTTGCCCTCGAAGCCGCCCAGCACCGCTGCACGCTCTCCGGAGACTGCGGCAACTTCGTCCTCCTGGAGAGCGCCTTCCCTGCCAAGGACCTCTTCCTGGGCCTCATGCAGAAGGGCGTCATCGTGCGCCCCATGCACGGCTACGGCCTGCCCAACCAGGTCCGCGTGACCTTCGGCAAACCCGACGAGATGGAGGCCTTCTGGCGGGCGGCAGGACCGCTGCTCGACGGCGGCTGCTGATTGTCCGCCGTCCTGGAGGAGATCGCCCTGCTGCAGGGGTTGCTCGCCCGGGGTGACCGGGGGGCCTGCCGCTCTGGGCTGGCCCGGCTCCGCAACCACTACCGCCAAGCGCCCGCGGACTTCGGACCCGACGCCATTGCGGCCCTCCAGGGGCTGGCAAGGGACCTGGAAGCCCCGGTGGACCTGGACGCGGCCCTGAAGGCCACCTTCGGCTACAGTGGCTTCCGCCCGGGTCAGCGGACCATCATCGAGGCCGTGCTTGCCGGTCGGGATGTGGTGGGGATCATGCCCACCGGTGCGGGGAAGTCCCTCACCTACCAGCTGCCAGCCCGCCTGCTGGGGGGCGTGACCCTGGTGGTATCGCCCCTCATCGCGCTCATGAAGGACCAGGTGGACGCCCTGACGGAGGCCGGCCTGCGGGCCACCTTCCTCAACTCCAGCCTGACGGTGGAGGCCCGCCGGGAGCGGATCCGCGCCCTCATGAATGGCGAGCTGGAGCTGGTCTACGCGGCCCCTGAGGGCCTGGACCTGTATCTGGCCGACCTCCTCCGCGAAGTGGACCTGCGCCTCATCGCCGTGGATGAGGCCCACTGCATCAGCCACTGGGGCCACGACTTCCGGCCGGCCTACCGGACCCTGGCCGGGCTCAAGCGGCGCTTCCCGGATGTGCCGGTCCTGGCCCTCACCGCCACGGCCACCCCGGGGGTCCGCGTAGACATCGCCGAGCAGCTGGAGATGCGTGAGCCCCTGGAGGTGCAGGGCTCCTTCTACCGGGCCAACCTGAAGGTGAGCGCCTACCGCAAGGGGGCCGAGGGCCTGCCCCCGGTCCGGGAGGCCCTGCTGCGCCTCGTGCTGGCCCGCCGTGGAGAGAGCGGCATCATCTACTGCCTCTCTCGCAAGACCGTGGAGGCCACCGCGGCTTTCCTCAATGGGGAAGGCGTCCGGGCGGCGGCTTACCACGCCGGCATGGATGCGGCCGCCCGCTCCGCCGCCCAGGAGGCCTTCCAGCGGGATGACGTGGATGTCATCGTCGCCACGGTGGCCTTCGGCATGGGCATCGACAAGAGCAACATCCGCTACGTCATCCACCGCGACATGCCCAAGAGCGTCGAGGGCTGGTACCAAGAGATCGGCCGGGCGGGCCGGGACGGGGCCGATGCGGACTGCGTGATGTTCTTCGGCTGGGGCGATGTCCTCAGCTACGATCGCTTCACCGAGGACCTGGAGACCACCCTGGCCCAGGCCCAGCAGCGCCAGACCCGCGACCTCTTCCGCCTGGCCGACTCCCTACGCTGCCGCCACCAGGCGCTGCTGGCGCACTTCGGCGAGCCCATGCCACCTTGCGGCGGGTCCTGCGACATCTGCTCCGGCACCGACCCGCTGGCCACGGCGCCCACCCCCGGCAAGGCCAAGAAGGGCTCCCCCCGCGGCTCCCGGCCCACCCTGACCCCGGTCCATGCGGAGGGCGAAGAGGCGGTCTATCTCGAACTGAAGGCCCTGCGGAAGCGCCTGGCGGACGCCAAGGGGGTGCCGGCCTACGTGATCTTCAGCGATGCCACCCTGCAGCAGATGGCCCAGAACCAGCCAACAACCGAAGACGCCCTCCTTGCCATCAGTGGTGTGGGTCCGAAAAAGCTCCTGCAATACGGTGAGGTTTTCCTCCATCTCCTGCGCCAGAGCCCCCGCTCCTGAGGGCGCCGGAGACAGCCCCGGTCATCTGTCACAACTTGGAAGAATCCCCACTGAAAACATTGGGGTTCTGCCCCGGACGGACGCCTCTCCGCTTGCAGGAAGCGGGCTGGGAAATTAGGGTGGAAATAGACATTTCACACAACATCGGCCCCTTGTCTAAACCCTTCGCAGAGGTGAGTTCATGAGTTTCAGTGAACGCGTCAGAGACTTGACCCGCCTGGCCTTCCAGCAGGGCAACAACTGGATGACCCTGACCGGCGCCGGACTGACCACCAGTTCCTCGTTTGTGCTGATCTGGTTCTGGTTCATGGAACTCACCAGCTCCCGCTCGGTGCATCCGTACGCAGGCATCCTCTTCTTCCTCGCCCTGCCGACCCTCTTCGTGGCCGGTCTGATCCTGGTACCGCTGGGCATTGTGCGCCATCGCCGCCAGCGCCGAGAGGCGGGCGAGGAGCCCCTGCCCCTCCAGGCCGTGGACTTCAAGCAGCCGGGCGTCCGGCGCCTGCTGACCGTGGTGGGCGTGCTCACCTTCATCAACGTCAGCATCCTCGGCACTGCCGGCCTCAAAGGCGTGGAGTACATGGACTCCAACCAGTTCTGCGGCCTCACCTGCCACACCGTGATGAGCCCCGAGTACACCGCCTTCCTCGACTCGCCCCACTCCCGCGTGGGCTGCGCCCAGTGTCATATCGGCCACGGCGCTCCGGCCCTCGTGCGCGCCAAGCTGTCGGGCACCCGCCAGCTCTTTGCGGTGGCCTTCGGCACCTTCTCCCGGCCCATTCCCAGCCCCGTCGAGCACCTCCGCCCGGCCCGCGAGACCTGCGAGCAGTGCCACTGGCCCCAGAAGTTCTCGGACGACAAGCTGATCGTGCGCACCCACTACGCCGATGACGAGACCAACACCGCCGCCACCAGCATCCTCCTGCTGAAGATCGGTGGGCACACCCCCAACGGCACCACCGGCATTCATGGCCGCCACCTGGATGCCACCGAGCGCATCACCTACATCACCACCGACGCCCGGCGCCAGGAGATCCCCAAGGTCACCTACCGGGACGACAAGGGGCAGATGGTCGAGTACGTGACGGCGGAGTACAAGAACATCCCCAAGGAAAAACTCGCTACTCTCACCTCCCGCAAGATGGACTGCATCGACTGCCACAACCGACCCACCCACGCCTTCCACCTGCCGGATCGCGCCGTGGACAAGGCCCTGGCGGACAAGCGCATGAGCGCCGAGCTGCCCTTCATCAAGAAGAAGGCCGTGGAGCTCCTGAAGATCAGCTACCCCGACCAGAAGACCGCCGCCGCCAAGATCCCCGTCGACCTGGCCGAGTACTACCGCACGACCTACCCGGAGATCTTCAAGCACAAGCGGGCCCAGGTGGACGCCGCTGGTGAGGTGGTCAAGGCCATCTACCTGCGGAATGTCTTCCCCGACATGAAGATCACCTGGGGCACGCACCCCAACAACATCGGCCACGAAGAGGCCGTGGGCTGCTTCCGCTGCCACGATGGCGGGCACACCTCTGCCGACGGCCGCACCATCCAGGGCGACTGCGATACCTGCCACGTGATCCTGGCCCAGGAAGAGAAGGACCCCAAGGTTCTCAAGGCCCTCGGCATGCGCTGAACCCCAGGCCTGCGAACCGCACTGGCGGTTCGCAGGCCCCGGTTTCCGGTGGAACAGCGGGGTCTCGCCCGCCAGAATGACGGAATGATGCCGCTGCCCCTTCCCCTGATCGCCATCGACGGCCCCTCGGGTGTGGGCAAGTCCACCACCGCCCGCCGGGTGGCGGAACGCCTGGGCTGGGACTACCTGGACACCGGGGCCATGTACCGTGCTGCCTCTCTGGCCCTCCTGCGCTCAGGCCGGGGCCTGGACGAGCGGGGTCCCCTCGAAGCCATGTTGGCGGGCCTGGACATCGCTCAGCGGGGCACCCGCATCTTTCTCGGTGGCGAAGACATCAGCGAGGCCATCCGCAGCCAGGAGATCACCACGCTGGTGACCCCTGTCAGTGCCGATGCCCGGGTGCGAGAAGTGCTGGTGGACCAGCAGCGGCGCATTGGTGCCAGTGGGCGCTGGGTGGTGGATGGCCGGGACATCGGCACCGTGGTCTTCACCCATGCCTGCTGCAAGGTGTTCCTCACCGCCAGCCCCGAGGCCCGTGCCCAGCGCCGG
>CAITBU010000332.1 GCA_903890595.1 uncultured Holophagaceae bacterium
CACCGGAGAAGCCCTCGTTGAGGCTGCGGTCCAGGAACTCCTCGCGCATGGCGACGAGCTTGATCTTTTCGTGGATGAAGTCGTCGAACTCCAAGGGGTCCAGCTCATCCCGGCCCTCGGCCTCGGCCTTCTTGTTGTAGGCCAGGCGCAGGAAGGAGGCGTTGCTCACACCCGGCACCTCGATGGGGTGTTGGAAGCCCATGAAGATCCCGGCCCGGGCCCGCTCATCGGCGGCCAGGGTGAAGAGGTCGCGGCCCTCGAAGAGCACCTCGCCGCCGGTCACTTCGTAGGACGGATGGCCCGCCAGCACCTTGCCCAGCGTGGACTTGCCGGAGCCGTTGGGCCCCATGATGGCGTGTATCTCCCCCGCCTTGATCTCCAGATCGATCCCCTTCAGCACCGGCGTGCCGTTGATCGAAGCCGTCAAATTCTTGATGGAAAGCATGGGCTACTCCGGACTACTGAATAAAAACACTCGCTGAGAAAGGACGAGAAGGCAGAGCTTCGCAGAGGAAAAGATGAGGGCAGGGCAAGGAGGCGCAGTTCTCTGCGTCCCTCTGCTGTCTCTGCGCTCTCTGCGAGAGTTTTTCATCCCACGGATCCTTCGAGCTTCAGGCTCAGCAGCTTGGTGGCTTCGACGGCGAACTCCATGGGCAGCTCGCGGAAGACGTCTTTGCAGAAGCCGTTGATGATCATGCTGATGGCTTCCTCGGGGGGGATGCCGCGCTGCTGGAAGTAGAAGAGCTGCTCTTCGCCGATCTTGCTGGTGGTGGCTTCGTGCTCCACCCGGGCGCTGCGGTTCTGCACCTCGATGTAGGGGAAGGTGCTGGCGCTGCAAGCCTGGCCGATGAGCATGGAGTCGCACTGGCTGAAGTTGCGGGCGCCCTCGGCTTTCGGCTGCACCTTCACCAGACCGCGGTAGCTGTTGGAGCTGTCGCCGGCGCTGATGCCCTTGCTGATGATGGTGCTCTTGGTGTTGCGGCCGATGTGGATCATCTTGGTGCCGGTGTCGGCCTGCTGCTTGTGGTTGGTGAGGGCCACGCTGTAGAACTCGCCCACGCTGTCATCGCCCACCAGCAGGCAGCTGGGGTACTTCCAGGTGATGGCGCTGCCGGTCTCCACCTGGGTCCAGCTGATGCGCGAGGCGACGCCCTTGCAGAGGCCGCGCTTGGTGACGAAGTTGAAGATGCCACCCAGGCCGTTCTTGTCGCCGGCGTACCAGTTCTGCACGGTGCTGTACTTGATGGAGGCCCGGTCCAGGGCCACCAATTCCACCACCGCCGCGTGCAGCTGGTTGGTGTCGAACTGGGGGGCGGTGCAGCCCTCCAGGTAGCTCACGCTGGCGCCGGCCTCGGCCACGATGAGGGTGCGCTCGAACTGGCCCGAGTCCTTGTTGTTGATGCGGAAGTAGGTGCTCAGGTCCATGGGACAGGTGACGCCCTTGGGGATGAACACGAAGCTGCCGTCCGTGAACACCGCGCTGTTGAGGGCCGCGTAGAAGTTGTCGGCGAAGGGCACCACGCTGCCGAGGTACTGCTTGATGAGGTCGGGGTGTTCCCGCACGGCCTCGCTGAAGCTGCAGAAGATGATCCCCTGGGTGGCGAGCTTCTCCTTGTAGGTGGTGGTGACGCTCACGGAGTCGAAGACCACGTCCACGGCCACGCCCGCCAGGGCCGCCTGCTCATGGATG
>CAITBU010000333.1 GCA_903890595.1 uncultured Holophagaceae bacterium
CCCTTCCCGGCGGCGAAGGCCTCCAGGTTCTTGGTGATGACGCGCTCGCCCTTGGCGGCGAAGCGCTCCGTGATGACGGCCTGCCAGACGGCCTCGGGCACGGGCAGGTGGCGCGAGGCCATGCCCAGCAGGGCCATGCCCCCGGCCTGGGGATGGCGCAGGCGTCGGGCCAGGTCCTCGGTGTCCAGCAGGCAGGCGCCGCGCACGGCCTTCAGGGCCCGGTAGATGTCCTCCAGGGGCGGATAGCCCGCCATGTCCGTGGACGGTTCCTCGGAAGCCACCAGATGGCCATCCGGGCGCAGCATGGCCACATGCCGCAGGGCCTCCAGCGGTTCCAGGGCGATGAGGAGATCGGCGCTGCCCTCATCCAGGATGGGCGAGGTGAGGGGCACTTCCGCGAAGCAGACCTGCGCCTGCACGCTACCTCCGCGCTGGCTCATGCCGTGGATCTCGGACTGGAGGGCGTGGAAGCCGCTGCGGCGCAGGGCCTCCAGCACGATCTGGGCGAGGGAGAGCACGCCCTGGCCGCCGACGCCGGAGAGGACAATGCCGTGGATGCGAACGGTGCTCATGGCTGGGTCTCCAGGCTGCAGCAGGCTGCGGCCCGCTCCGCCTTCTCAGTGCGGTCGTGCTCCCGCAGCACGCCCCGACGCAGGGACTGGATGCACTCCCGCCGGAACACCAGCACGGAAGGACCGGGCTGCTGCAGGGCCCCTTCCACGGCCTTCACATTGTCCGCATGGTGGCGGGGCAGGGGCGTCAGCACCTGGAGGCTGGCTTCAGGGATGCCCATCCCCAGGACCATGCGCTCCACCTGATCGAGGGCCTGGCTGGGCTGCTGGCCCGTCATGCCCACCACGCGGTTGTCGAGGATGAGGATGGTGACATTGGCGCCGGCATCCATGGCCGTGAGCAGGGCCGGCATTCCGCTGTGGCCGAAGGTGGAGTCGCCAATGACGGCTACCGCCGGGTGCAGCCCCGCCAGGGCAGCGCCCACGGCCATGCTGATGCTCGCGCCCATCTCCACCACCGCATGGAGGGCGCTGAGGGGCTCCTGCGCGGCCAGGGTGTAGCAGCCGATGTCGCCGAAGACCCGGGCCTGGGCCGTCGCCCCCAGGTTGCCGAGGGCTTCCTGCAGGGCCTCGAAGGCATCCACGTGACCGCAGCCATCGCAGAAGCGGGGGGCGCGCACGGGCAGGTCCAGCTCAGCGGGCGTGCCCATGCTGGGAGCCAGTCCCAGCGCGGCTTTCAGCAGGCGCGGGGAGAGCTCGCCGACCCGGGGTAGCGCACCATCCAGGCGGCCCCGCACCTGTGCGCGGCCGCTCAGTCCGAGCCGCGTCTCCACCAGCGGATAGTCCTCTTCAAAGACCAGCACCTCGTCCACCTGGGCCAGAAAGGCGGCCTCCAGCTCCGGATCCACGGGCTGGGCGGCCAGCTCCAGGCGGGGCAGGTCGCGCAGCTCGGGATGCTCAAGGGCCAGCTGATTGAAGTAGGCCCGGCCCATGCCCGCCAGGGCCACCCCCCGACGGCTGGGGCCGGGCACGCTGCGGTTGAGGTCCGCCAGGGCCGCCAGCAGGTGAGGCTGCTTAGCCAGCAGATCCTCATAGCGGCGACGGGCATTGGATGGAATGAGTACCCAGTCCTGGGCCTGCGCTGCGGGTACTGAGCCCAACCCGGTGGGTGACAGGGCCTCCCGGCGGTCCAGGGGTGCGCGGCAGTGGGCCAGGCGGGTCACCAGGCGCACCATCACCGGCACCTGCAGGGCCTCGGAGAGGTCGAAGGCCCGGAGCGTGAAGTCATAGCACTCCTGCACGGTGCTGGGTTCCAGGCAGGGCAGCCAGGCGAAGCTGGCTAAGCTGCGGCTGTCCTGCTCGTTTTGGCTGCTGTGCATGCCGGGATCGTCAGCCACCAGGAGCACCAGGCCCCCGTGTACGCCGGTGAGGGCTGAGTTGGCGTAGGCATCCAGGGCCACATTCAGGCCCACATGCTTCATGGTCACCAGGGTGCGGAAGCCCGCAAAGCTCACCCCCAGGGCCAGGTCGTAGGCCACCTTCTCATTGGCCGCCCACTGGGCCACCCGGCCGTCGCCAGCGGCCTGAATGAGGGCCTCCACGCACTCGAAGCCTTTGGTGGAGGGCGTGCCGGGGTAGCCGAAGGCCCCCTTGATGCCGGCATCGAAGCCCGCGCATCCCACCGCCTCGACCCCCAATGCCAGGGTGCTCTGAGCCATGCCTGCCTCCGCCTCGAATGAACCGGGGAGTATGCGGCGACCCCCCGGTGTCGGGCGTCACAGGGGCCCGAATCCCAGGCTGGGGAGACAAAAAACGCAGACCGCCCCCGCTGGGTATGGGCTTCGGCCGCACTCTAGTCAGAAAAAAACGCCGATGAATGGCCCCGATTCCTACACCTGGGGGGAACCGGGGACACGCAGTGCCAAAGGTCACAAGTTTGTCGGGATTGCTTGTCACTTCAGCCTTGACAGGGTCGGATGCACCTATTTTTTTACTATTTTAGTGCTATTCAAAGCATAAATTTTACAGCTATTTAAAACGAATCAAGACTTGTCACGAGATTGTGTGTCAATGCAACCAAACAACCATAACGGCATAATTGGTCGAACCATTTGCTCTCTTGAGGTGTTCTAATGCCTGGGCATAATTTCGTTGCTGACTCTGGTATCACCTAACTCGGTTCAGTGTCTCTTTGCACTCCGTAGTTCCGAAAGGTTCCGCTCCCCGTCGCACCGTCAGTTCAGGGGACCAGGAAACCGGCTAACACCCTTCATGCGTCACTACCTGTACGGCCCCAACGCACCGCGCATTGCGAGATGAGGCGAAACATGAAACGACATACCCACGTGGCCCTGCTTGCCACCCTGATGTCCGCCACAGCCTGGGGCCAGGAGGTGAGCCTCTACGGCACCACCATGGCCGAGATGTGGAAGTCGGAGACCCCCGGCTTTAAGAAGGACACCTACACGCCGGCGACGCAGTTCCTGGGCATCGATGCCACCAAGCTCGGCAGCGACAACCTGTCCCTGCACCTGTTTGGTTGGGGCCGGGGCGACCTGAGTGACCTCAGCCTGACGGAGCCCAACCGGGCCAGTGGCTACCTGAGCTTCGGCTACCTGCAGTACCGCTTCAACCAGGCCAATGCTGAGCTGAAGGCGGGCCGCTTCACCATCTCCCAGAGCACCGGGATCGAGCAGGTGGATGGCGTCAGCGGTCGCACGGACCTGATCGGCGGCTTCACGGTGTC
>CAITBU010000334.1 GCA_903890595.1 uncultured Holophagaceae bacterium
ATCCCAAGTTCATGGCCCGCATGGAGCGCATGGCCAAGATGGGCGGCGGCCCCAAGCTGCCCTACTGACCGCAACCATGCCCACCTCGACAGCCTTCCCGGTCCGCCTGCGGGTCTGGATCGCCCTGATCCTGGCCCTGGTGGGGCTGGGCGTGGGGGGCCGTCTGCTTCTGCGGCCCACGGCAGCGGAGCGGGTACTCATCCTCGCCTCCCACCTGGAGGACGGTCCCCGGGACCTGGGCCCGGGCCTGGCGGTGCTCCTGGGTGACTTGCTCGAGGTCCTGACGGGCGCCACCGTCATCCAGGGGCAGGCCCCTCCCTCAGCGTCTCAGCTGGCGAACCTGCCGCCCGACCTGCACCTGGTCCGCTTCACCGGTCGACGGGAGGGCGACAACCTGGCCCTGACCCTGGCCTGGACCACCGCTGCGGACCTGCAGGCCGGCCGCCCCTGGCACCTGGACGCCCCCCAGGCCACGGAGCCTCAGCGGGCCCTGGAGCATCTGGTCCAGCACTGGCCGCTGACCCTGCGCCACCGCCAGCTCGAGGACCTGGTGCCCCGGACCCCGAGCCGTTTCTGGCGTCTGCTGGATGGGCTCTGCGTCCAGGATGACCATACGGCCTCGGCCCGTCTGCCCGAGTCCTGGGCCTTGGCCCAGGAGGAGCCGACCTGCGCCACCGCCTGGACGGTGCTGGGGGACCACCTCTACCGCAGCTTGTGGGTGAACCCTGAGCAGGCTGGCATCGGCCTCAGCTCCCGCACCCACCAGGTCTTCCAGAAGGTGATGACCCTGACTCCGGGCCACCCTCGGGCGACCTTCCTGTGGTCCCTGATGCTCACAGACACCGGCAACCAGAGCCTGGCCCTCAAGCACCTCCAGGCGGCCCTCCGCCTGCGCCCAAGCTGCCCCGACCTCTACATCGGCGTGGCCTACGCCTGCCGCACCTCGGGCCTTCTGGAGGGGGCCCGGAAGGCCCTGCTGCGCCGGACCAGCCTGCTGGGGACCCTGGACTCGCCGTCCTCCTGGGTCGCTGAGACCACCTACCTCTACCTCAAGGACCTGGCCACCTTCCAACGGGAGCTGACGCGAGCGGAGGCCCTCCACCCGGATGCCAGCATCCTGTTCTACCGGGGCTACCTCGCCCTGATCCAGGGGGCGCCCCAGGCCGCCTACCAGCACTTCAGGGCCGGCAGCACCACGGACATGACCCCGGCCCCCTTCCAGGACCTCTGCCGGGCCTACACGGCCCATCTGGAGGGTCGCGACGGTGAGGGCCTGCGGGAGCTTCGGCGGGTGGACGAGGTGCGCGGCAAGCTCCGCATCCCCGATGGCGAGTGGACCTTCAAGGAAGCCGAGGCCTATGCCCTGCTGGGGGATACCGACCGCGCCATGGAGTGCGCCACCCGGGCCTTCGTCCAGGGCTTCAGCTGCGCCGCCTGGTACGAGGCCTCGCCCTTCCTGGAGCCGCTCCGGAAGCATCCCCGCTGGCCCAGCCTCCACCGCAACATCCGGGAGCGGCAGGCGGAACTGGAGGCCGAGTTCCCCCCCTCCACCTTCGAGCCCAGGGGGCCTTTGGCCCTCTGAATTAGCGCTTGGGACAAGGGTGATTCTGCGATACACTCTCCTGCTCAGGGAGTGTCCATGCTGTCGATCCGTCTTGCTCGCAATGGTGCCAAGAAGCGCCCTTTCTACCACATCGTCGTGTCCGAGAATGACCGCATCCCCACTGGCCAGGCCATTGAGGTGCTGGGCTTCGTGAACCCCATCTCAGGTGCCGGCGAGGCGGTCCGCATCGACGTGGAAAAGGCCAAGTCCTGGCTCCAGAAGGGCGCTCAGCCCTCCAAGACCGTGCTCGACCTGTTCAAGAAGAACCAGGTCATCTAGCCGTTCCCAGGTTCCCGGCAGCCGGACCATGTCCGGCGGCCACTGTCTCCTGCGAGGCACCATGAACCTCGAAGCCTTTCTGGTCGATGTGCTCACGCCCCTCCTGGACCACCCGGAAGCTTTCCGGGTTGAGGTCTCGGGGGAGGGCCGTCGGCGCGATGTGCTGGTGCATGCGGACCCCCGGGACCGCGGGCGCATCATCGGCAAGCACGGCCGGATGATCTCCGCCCTGCGCACCCTCTGCAAGACCGCCGGTGAGAAGGCCGGTCTGTCTGTCGAAGTGGAGCTGTTCGACGGGGATGAAGCCTAGGTGCTCCTCGCCGGCCACCTCGCCAAGGCGCAGGGACTCAAGGGTGAGTTCCTCTTCCACTCGGTCATGGACCATCCAGAGCGCCTGGAAGGCCTGACGGGCCTGGTGCTGGCCCCGGCCCACCTGGACCTGGAGAACGCCCCGGCGGACCCACCGGCCCGGCCTGCGGCCCTGCGGAGCTTCCGCTGGCACCAGGACCGTCCCTGCCTGTCCCTCGAGGGCATCCCGGACCGCACCGCCGCCGAGACCTACCGCGGCTGGGCCCTGTGGATGCCCGAAGCCGCCGCCACGCTGGAGGAGGGCGAGACCTTCCGTCACCAGTGGATCGGCTGTGGCGTGTTCGTGGCGGGTCGCAAAGTAGGAGAAGTCCTGCGGCTAGACCCAGGCCCAGCCGGCTGCGACATGGTGGTCATGCGGGACCTGCGCCCCGGCCGCACCGGCACCTGCGACATCCCCTACGTGAAGGCCTGGTGGACCCTGGACCTGCCCGGCGGCCGCCTCGACCTGGATGGCCCCGAGGGCCTGCTGGA
>CAITBU010000335.1 GCA_903890595.1 uncultured Holophagaceae bacterium
CGCTCGGTGATGTCAGTGATAAAGCCGTGCCACAGCACGGACCCGTCCTCCTCTCGCTGAGGATGGGCATTCCCCGAGAGGGTCCGGATGGTTCCGTCCTCGAAGCGGACCCGGTACTTGCAGGTCCATGGCTCAAGGGTCCTGGCGGATTCCTGGATGGTGGCCGACACCAGGGCCAGGTCATCCGGGTGCAGCACTGAAGAGACCCGGGAGGCATCCTCGGCGACCTCCTCCGGGCTCAACCGGTAGATGTCGCGGATGGCCTCGCTGGCGTAGGGGAAGCAGGAGCTGCCGTCGGGCCGCAGCCGGTACTGATAGATCACACCAGGTACCGAGGCGGCGATCTTCCTGAGGCGCTCCAGAGACTCGAGCTGAACGGCTTCGGACTCCTTACGGGCAGAGATGTCTGCGTGGGTACCAAACATCAGAAGAGGCCTACCGTCCCCGGTGCGGCTGAGGAGGCGGCCCCGGTCATGCACCCAGACCCAGTGGCCGTCCTTGTGCTTCATGCGGCATTCAAAGTCGTAGTAGGGAAGTTCGCCTGCGAAGTGCCGCAGCAGCAGGTCGCCAGACACCTTCAGGTCGTCGGGATGGCACAGGGCCTTCCAGGTCTTGATGCTGATGGGTGCAAGGTCGGCGAGGGTGTGGCCCAGGAGCCCCGCCCAGGTCTCGTTAAAGACAGTCTCGCCGGTCTGGACATTCCATTCCCAGGTGCCGACATGGGTGCCTTCTAGGACGCCCTCCATGCGCTGGTTCGCCTCCTCCAGCGCCGTCTCCGACTGGATCCGGTCCGTGAGATCGATGCAGCTGCCGATGTAGCCCAGGAAGGCACCATGGGTGTCGAAGCGGGGCAGGCCATTGTCCAGGAGCCAGCGATACTCGCCCGCCGCATTGCGGAGCCGGTATTCCATGCGGAAGGGCTGCCTCCGGTCGAAGTGGCTGGTGTAGATGTCCAGGCAGCGCTGCAAATCGTCCGGATGGATCACTTCGGCCCAGCCGTGGCCCGCGTCCTGCTCGGGGGTGCGGCCAGTGAAGTCCAGCCAAGTCTGGTTGAAGTAGGTGCAGAGCTGGTCCTGGTCCGATAGCCAGATAAGCACCGGGGCCTGGTCGGCCATGAGGCGGAAGCGGGCCTCGCTCTCCAGCAGCTGGTCCTTGGACCGCTGGCGGACGAGGACACCGCCGACCAGCAGGGCAGCCCGCTCCAGGCTTTCCGTCTCCCAGGCCAGCTCCCGCTGTGGGCTGTCAGAGAAGAAGGCCAGGATGCCCAGTACTTCGTCCGGAGCACCGGGGATCGGCAGGGACCAGCAGCTCCTCAGGCCCAGGGACTTCCCCAGGGGCCGGAGCGGTAGGAAGAGGGGGTCCAGATTGATGTCCGCCGCCAGACGCGGCTTACTGAGTAGGGCCTCGACGGCCTCCGGGGCCAGGCTGGGACTGACGGCCATGCTCTCGAAGGTCTTGCGGGCACTCAGGGACAGGCTCGGCGCGGCCAGGATGCGGAAGTGACACCGGTCATCTTGCAGGGCCAGGACGGCGCCGCACAGGCCCGGCAGCAGCGCTTCATACCGGCCCAGGAGGTGCTCGAGTAGTTCCTCCAGAGGGTGGTCGCCCAGGAGGAAGGCCATCAGGGACTGTTCGAGCTGATTCTGAAACCCCTGGCGCTTGCGGGCATCAATGTCAGTCAGTACGACGCGCATCACAGGCTGGCAGTCATCGTCCTGGGCGGCTGTGGCCACGAGCTGGACCCAGACGGCGCTCTGCAAGATGACGCGGCCCTGGCAGTGCTGCTGCACCAGGCGCAGCTCGCAGCCCTGGGTCCCGCCCTGCTCCAGCAGCCGCTTTCGGAGCAGGTAGAAGGTGTCCTGGTCCTCGGGGAGGATGAACCGGGTGAACGGCTGGTGTATCAGGGCTGCCCGGGGTAGGCCCAGGAGATCGGTGGTAGCCATGTTGGCTTCCTGGAGCAGACCCTTCCCGCTCAACGTGCAGTAGCCCACCGGGGCCAGGTCGAAGTGCTCGAAGTAGCGGGACCGGGAGGCTTCCAGGTCCCGCTGGGCCTTGCGTAACTCCTCGTTCTGGAGTTCCAGCTCGATCTGGTGTACCTCCAGTTCGTGGAGCAGCGCCTGGGTGGCTGCGAGCGACATGGGCTGTGCTGCCTCAGGCGATGCAGCGGCATGGCCCCCCATTATTGCTTCGGCCTGTTTTCGGAGGTCGGGGCCCTCGTCAGAGGATTCGCCAGGAACAGCCATGATAGCTCTCTCATCGGTTGGGCGGCGCCGCAGGTAAAGTCCATTCACCCGTGGCAGCGGAGCATGGCTTTCCCATGGTTCATCTAGGAAGGCAATCTCAAGGAATTTAAAACAACTTCCAGCAGGTTAGGGATTTTTCCCAAAAGAGGCTAGTAGGTGATTTCTATTGGTTTGTACTTTAATATTAGTAACATTAAATATTCCTTTATTAGCGTGTGATGTTTTTTTTCAATGAGTGTTTCCCTAAATGAAAGTGGGTGTTTTCCCTCATTGGCCCAAACTGAGCCGAAGGTGCCGACAGAAGTCCGGTTGAACAAGTCAGGGTGGGCCGAAGGTTCAGCCCTGAAAACCCATGCGGGGAGCACTGGAACCAGCTTTTTGTTCTTTGTTATTGGCTCCTGCCCCCTCTGAAGCCCTCCCGACCTAGGGGTTGTAGGCACCCTGGGGCTGGTTCAGGCCTTGGGGGTGGAAGGCGGTCTGCAGGGCTCCACCGCGGAAGGCACCGCGGTCGGCGGCTTCCAGGTGGTCCAGCAGGTGGGAGAGGTTGGCCCCGCTGGGCACGGTGGGCACACCCAGGTCCGCTGCCAGCTGTGGCAGGGTCAGGTCATCCAGGAAGGTGCCCTCCTCGCGGACCACCACGCCCCGCAGGGTGTACTGGTCCGTGGGCCCGGTGTGGGTGCGCAGACTGGCGGAGGGCACCACCACCGCATCCACCCAGTCGGGACGGCCGCCCCGGGCATCGCGGTCCGCATGGGCCGCGTACTTCAGGTCGGCGCCGCAGAGGAGGCCCGCCACAGTGACGGTCTCCCCGAAGCTGAAGTTCTTCGCCGCCACCACCCGCAGGTGGCTGCCCACGGCGCGGTTCAGCTCCGCCGCCACGCGGCTGAGGGCGGGGGCGAAGCTCGGGCCCGTGAGGAGCAGCACCCTGCGGCCGGCGAAGCCCTGGGCGCGGGGGCTGCGGAGGAAGCGGCGGCTGTGCTCCAGGAAGCGGCGCACCAGGCCCACGCCGTTCTCCAGCTGGGCCCAGGACTTCGAGTAGAAGGCCCGGCCCGGCACCTCAAGGCCCGCCCGGGTGAACCACTCGTCCGCCAGCAGGAGCCAGGGCTCCCCATCGTTGGCGGCGGCGTAGCGCCGCACCTCAGCCTTCCAGCGCAGGGCCCAGTCCCGGGCAAAGGCGGGGTCCACATCCTGCACCGTGGGCAGGCCATCCCGGTGTGCCGTGAGGCCCACGGGCACGCAGGAGAGGCTCAGCACGCTGCCCCGGCCCTCCCGGCGGCGGGCCCAGAGGTCGGCCAGGGTCTGCTCCCAGATGGCCCCATCATTGAGGCCTGGCGCCACCACCGCCTGGGTGTGGACATCGATGCCGCCGGCCAGCAGCCGGTCGATCTTCCGCAGAATATCGCCCTCCCGGGGATTACCCACCACCCGGATGCGGGCCGCCGGGTCCGTGGCATGCACCGAAACATGGATGGGGCTCAGGCGCTCGCGGACGATGCGGTCCAGCTCGGCGTCGTCGCTGCTCGACAAGGTCGTGAAGTGGCCGTAGAGGAAAGACAGGCGGATGTCCTCGTCCTTCAGGTAGAGCGACTTGCGGAAGCCCTTGGGCATCTGGTGCACGAAGCAGAAGACGCAGTTCTGGCGGCAGACCTTGACCTCATCCTGGGCCAGGTCCACCCCGATGGCATCGCCGCCGTTCTCCAGCTCGGTCTCGTAGGTGCTGCCGTCGGGCCGGCGCAGGCGCAGCACGGCCTCGTCCTCCCGGGTGATGAGGTACTGGTAGCTCAGCTGGTCCAGCACGGCCTCACCGTGGATCTCCAGCAGGGTGTCACCGGGCTGGAGCCCCGCCTCTTCGGCCAGGCTGCCGGGTTCCACGCTGATGATCTGTACGCCTTGCTGTGCCAAGCCATGCTCCTTGCCTGCTCGGAATCCTCTGCGAGGATTCCGAGCTTGATACTGACAGGGGGGCGTAAGGGCCGCCTATCCCTCGTCCAGCAGGCGCTGGAGCCGGGGGAGTAGGGCCGGCAAATCCACCGAAAGGATGGACCAGACTACATCCAGGTCTACGTCGAAATAGCCATGAATGAGCCGGTCCCGGGTTCCCGCCATGGCTTTCCAGGGGACATCCGGAGCCTGGGCTTTCAGCTCGTCTGGCACAGCCCTGGCGGCCTCCCCGAGGATTTCCAGGAGGCGGGTTAGTGCGAGGATGAGGGTTTCATCCGACGCGAACTCTTCCCGGGTTCTGGTACCAAGAATGGCCAAAGCCTTTGTGCCAGCCTGGACCATATGCCGCAGTCGGATGCGCTCATCCTTGGGCGACATAGAGCACCTGAGCTTCGGCGACTACCTGGGTTCGAACCTCTGGGGCCAGGAACCCTGGGGTCTCCAGATCCACAGTTCTGCCGAACAGGTCTGTGAGCTGGTCCTGGATCTCAAAGAAATGGAAGCCTGGCACCCGACCCGCCTCGAACTCCACCAGGAGATCCAGGTCACTTTCGGGTCGGGCTTCACCTCGCAGGGTCGAGCCAAAGAGGGCCACCCGGGCGATGCCATTTCTCTGGCAATAGAGCGCCAGCTCCCCCAATCGGGAGTCAATCTCAGGTGGAAGTGGGGGATGGGAAGCCATAGAGTCCATGCCAGCGGGGTCGAGGAGATACTAATCCCGAAGGCTTGGTGGGGCAATCGCGAGCCAATACAAGAGGGCCGAGCCAACCGGCCCGGCCCCTTGCGCTTTTTCTATCTCCGGCCTGCCAAGGCCGGAGCCTGGACGAGCCCTAGGTCAAAGCCCGAAGCCTCAAACTGCCGCCTTCGGCTGCTTCCTTGCCTCAACCACCTTGTCGGCGTCGCGACCCACGAGCTCCTGCAGGTGGTGGAAGGCCCAGGTGAAGGACCCGACGCCCATGGTGAGGCTGCGCAGCTCGACAATCACGTCACTCATCTCGGCCTGGGGGATGTAGGCAGAGACCACATCCCAGCCGGTCCAGCCCTCCCGGGCATCGAAGCCGAGCACCTGGCCCCCGCGGCGGCCCGTCACCAGGCGCTGGGCTTTGGGAGTGAACTCGCTGGGCACAGCGATGTGCACCTCGCAGATGGGCTCGAGGAGCACGGGATGGCAGAGGGGGGCACCCTCGGACATGCCCACGCGGGCGGCGGTCTTGAAGGCCATGTCGGAGCTGTCCACGGTGTGGTAGCTGCCGTCCACCAGGGCCACATGGATATCGACCACCGGGAAGCCCAGGGGGCCGCGCTTCAGCCAATCCACCACGCCGTGCTCGATGGCCCCGAAGAAGTTCTTGGGGACCACGCCACCGACGATGCGCTCCTCGAAGACGAAGCCGCTGCCGCGCGGCAGGGGCTTGATCTCGAACCACACGTCGCCGAACTGGCCGTGGCCGCCGGTCTGGTGCTTGTGGCGGCCGTGGACCTTGGTGCCCTTGGTGAAGGTCTCCCGGTAGGGAACCAGGGGCGGATGGTGCTGGACCTCCAGCCCGAAGCGGCCCTTGAGGCGGTCGAGGGCGCACTTGAGGTGGACCTCGCCCTGGCCCCAGAGGATGCGCTCCTGGGTCTCGGCGTTCTGCTCCACATGCAGGGAGGCGTCCTCTTCGCAGAGCTTCTGGAGCGACAGCGAGAGCTTCACATCATCGCCGCTCTTCACCGTGTTCAGGCTCATGGCCAGCATGGGCTGCATGGGGGCGGGCCAGGCCAGCTCCAGCCGGCCTGAGGGGGTCAGGGCCTCGCTGGTGTGCACCTCGTCCATGCGGCCCAGGGCCACCACCTCACCGGCCGAGGCCTTGGCCTGCTTGATCTGCTGGGCACCGAAGGGGCGGTTGATGCCGCTCACCCGGTTGCCGGCCAGGGAGGAGCCGTCGGCCACCTCGCCCCGCCAGATGCGGCTGATGCTCAGCTTGCCCACGTGCTGGGCGTGCACGGTCTTGAAGACCTGCACCAGGGCGTCCTTGCCCTCGGGAATGCCCAGGCGCGTGGCCGTGGCGTCCACCCGGGGGGACTCCTCGCAGAGGGCCTGGAAGAGCCGCCGCACGCCGGCATCCTTCTCGGCCGAGCCGAAGAAGACCGGCACCAGCAGGTCCTCCTGGACATCCTTCGCCATGTCCTCGCTGATCTCCTCCAGGGAGGGGACCATGTCGCTCAGCAGCTCCTCCATGAGGTGGTCGTCGAAGTCCGCCAGCTTCTCCAGCAGGGCCTGCCGGGCCTCGTGCTCCTCGGGCAGGACAGACTCAGGCATCTGGAGCAGGTCCGCATCCTTGCCGGCCTCGTACTTGTAGGCGTGCTCGCTGATGAGGTCCACGTAGCCCGTGACCACATCGCCATCCCGGATGGGGATCTCCACCAGCACCAGGGGACGCTCGGAGACGGCCTGCAGGGCATTCAGGACGTCCTTCAGGCGCGTGGCGGTGCCCGGCGCCTCCATCTTGTTCAGGAAGAGGACGTGGGGGACCTTGTGGTCGTCGAGGAACTTGAGGGTAGGCGCGACCATCAGGGCGCGGTTGGGATCGGGATCGCAGACCACCACGGCGATGTCGGCCACCATGAGGATGTGGGCCGTCTCCTGGCTGAACTCCACGGAGCCCGGGCAGTCGATGAGGGTCCAGGCCTCGCCGTTGTACGTGCAGGAGGCCAGGCTGGCTTCCACGCTCATCTGCCGGGCCTTGGCCTCGGCGGAGGCGTCACCGACGGTGTTCCCCTCCTTGACGGAGCCCTTGCGCGGCAAGGCGCCCGCTGCGAAGAGCAGGCTCTCCATCAAGGAGGTCTTTCCAGAGAGATAGGGGCCAACAATGGCCGCTACCCGGGGAGTTGGCTGAGAATTTCCGCTCACAGTGCCTCCGGTCTGGTCGTTTGCAATTAGGGACCGCCCCAAGTGTTCCGATCCCGTTACACCCTGGCAACACTAAAAAAAAGCCGCCCAGGAAAAGGCGGCTTAAGTCACAAAGTTGCGGTGCTTTCAGGCTAATTGCGGAGGGGCCGTCCCGATTTCAGGATGGACTCCATGCGGGCCTGGGTCTTCTCGTAGCTGCAGAGCCGGGCGAAGGCCTGGCGCTCCAGCTCGAGGATCCGGGTCTCGGAGATGTCCTGAACCGGGCTCACATCGCCCCCGGTGAGGATGGTGGCCAGCTCACCCATGATGATGCCGTCGTGCTCGCTGGCCAGGCCCTGGAGCTGGAAGTCCCGCACGGCGAACTTGAGGCCTTCGGCCCCACCGCGACCGGGCAGGCGCAGGGTGCGCTCCTGCACCGGCTGGAAGTCCGCAGCCATGGCCAGGACCTCCTGCTTGGCCTCGTGGAGCAGGAAGGTCTTGTTCATCACCCGGCGGTCCGTGCGGCGCAGGTAGCCGCCCCGCTGGGCCTCGTCGAAGCTCGTATGGACCACGGCGGTGCCGATGCCCTGGAAGGCCGCCTTCACCTTGGGCATGGGGCCCAGCTCGCCCTTGGCCGCCGCCGCCTCTTCCATGCGGAGCAGCATCTGGAGGCAGCCGCCCCCGGCGGGGATGACGCCCACGCCCACTTCCACCAGGCCGATGTAGAGCTCGGCGTGGCCCACCACCCGCTGGCAGGCCATGGTCAGCTCACAGCCGCCGCCCAGGGCCAGGTTGAAGGGCGCCGCCACCGTCGGGAACGGGGCGTAGGTCAGCATCCGAGCCGCAAACTGCAGCCGGCGAGCCACCTCCTCGATGAGGTCGAACTGCCCTTCCTTGGCGGCGTTCAGCACCATCACCAGGTTGGCCCCGGCGCTGAAGTGCTGCCCCTGGTTGCCCACCACCAGGCCCTTGAAGCGGCCGGGGATGTGCTTCTGGATGGTCTCCTCCATCAGGCCGATGATGCCGTCGTCCAGGGCGTTCATCTTGCTGCGGAAGGCCAGGCAGGCCACGTCGTCGCCCAGGTCGATGAGCTGGCAGCTGCCGTTCTCGGCCACCACCTTGCCCTGACCCTCCTGGCGCTTGAGGATCATCACCCGTCGGTCCTCGAGGATGGGATCGAAGGCCAGGGTCGTTGGGTTCAGCTGGGCTACCTGGACCCCGTGCTCCCAGCGGTAGAAGCCGGGGATGCCCTTGGCCAGCATCTTGGCAACCAGCGGTGGCAGGGCGATGCCATCGAAGCTGAGGCGGGCCGCCACGCGCTCCAGGCCCAGGGTGTCCCACAGCTCGAAGGGGCCCAGCTCGAAGGCGAAGCCGTTGCGGATGGCCCGGTCCACGTTCAGGGGACCGTCGGTCACTTCACCCAGGCGGTTGACCGCATAGACCAGGTTGGGGGCGATGCAGCGCCAGGCCAGGCGGCCGGCCTCCGTGTCGCTGGTGAGCAGGGTGCGCACCTTCTCGGCGGGGTCGTCGATGCCCTTCAGCTCCTTGAGAATGGGCCAGTCCCTCTTCACCTGGGGGACGTACTCCCGGGTGGTGGCATCCAGGGCCAGGAAGGTCTTCTTGCCCTTGGCGTCCTTGGGGCCCTTCTTGAAGAAGCCCTGCTTCGTCTTGTTGCCCAGGAGCTTGTTGTCCAGCATGTACTGGAGCAGCTCCGGGAACTTGAAGACATCCCGCTCCTCGTCTGCAGGACAGAGGTCGTAGACGTTCTTGGCGGTGGCAGCGAGGATGTCCACGCCGGCCAGGTCCGCGGTGCGGAAGGCGGCGCTCTTGGCGCGCGCGGCAGCGTCACCCAGCACCGTATCCACCACTTCGAAGGGAATCTTCTCCGCCAGGGCCATGTGCAGGGTGGCCATGATGCCGTGGATGCCGATGCGGTTGCCGATGAAGGTGGGGCTGTCGAAGGCCGGCACGACCTCCTTGCCCAGGCCCTCCTCCAGCCAGGTGCGGAAAGCCAGGGCCTCGGCGGGGTCAACCTCGGGACCGGTGACGAACTCCAGCAGGCGGAGGTAGCGCACGGGGTTGAAGAAGTGCGTGATGACGAAGTGGCTGCGGAAGGCGTCGTTGCGGCCCTCCACCAGCAGCTTCAGGGGGATGCCGGAGGTGTTGGAGCTGATCCAGGCACCAGCTTTGAGGTGGGGCTCCAGGCGGCCATACAGCTCGCGCTTGATGGCCAGGTCCTCCTTGACCACCTCCACCACCCAGTCGCAGTCCGCCAGCCGATCCAGGTGGTCCCGCAGGTTGCCGGGGCGGATCCGCTTCAGGAAGGCACCGTGCATGGCCAGGGCCGGCTTGCTCTTGGCCAGGGCCGCCAGGGCCCCCGCCGCCAGCTTGTCCGGCGCCGCGTCGTCAATGACGATGTCCAACAGCTCCACCTGGCAGCCCGCCGAAGCCACATGGGCCGCAATGCCCGACCCCATCACCCCCGACCCCAGCACACCAATCTTCAAAATGGCCATGACAACTCCTTTTAATCCACAGATTCCACAGATTCCACAGATTTCGCCTGGCGACTGTCGTGGGAGGAACCGACCATTCGCCGACTCTCGAGAGAACGTGCTCCAAAGTTGACGAGAAGGCCCACCGGAAGGGCTGTCGCCTTGAGGTAGTTCAGGATCTGGGCGTCTTCGTTAGGTCCCAGCCGAGCAAGGGCTTTCAGCTCGACGATCACTCTGTTGAAGCAAATAAAATCGGCACGAAATCCCGTGTTCAAGGTCTGGCCCTTGTAGGTGATCGGGATCGGAACTTCCCGATTGAAAGGGATGTTCCGTGCCTGGAACTCGATGGCAAGCGCCTCCTGGTAGACAGGTTCCGAGTATCCACACCCA
This sequence comes from uncultured Holophagaceae bacterium, assembly GCA_903890595.1. Classification (GTDB taxonomy): domain Bacteria; phylum Acidobacteriota; class Holophagae; order Holophagales; family Holophagaceae; genus Geothrix. The sequence continues at coordinate 9,939 of CAITBU010000335.1, forward strand.
AGCACCCGGTGGACCTCCATGGCCGCACCGATGATGGCGTAGGTATCAGGGTCCTTGGGCTCCACGGCGTCCTTGCTGAGAATCTGTGAAATCTGTGAAATCTGTGGATTACAGCTTTTCAATCACCGAAGCAATGCCCTGGCCGCCGCCGATGCACATGGTGGCGACGCCGTACTTGCCGCCATCGGTCTCGAGCCGGTGCAGGAGGGTGGTGAGGATGCGGGCACCGCTGGCACCCAGGGGGTGACCCACGGCGATGGCGCCGCCCCAGGCGTTCACCTTGGCGGGGTCATAGCCGCCCTCGCGGATCACGGCAAGGCTCTGGGCAGCGAAGGCTTCGTTCAGCTCCATGGCGTCCACCTGGTCGAGGGTCAGGCCCAGGCGGCCCAACACCTTCTTCACGGCGGGCACCGGGCCGATGCCCATGCGGTCCGGCTCCACGCCAGCCACAGCGCCACCCAGAATGCGGGCCCGGGGGCGGAGGCCCAGGGACTTGGCCAGGCCCTCTTCCATGACCAGGAGGAAGGCTGCCCCGTCGGTGATGGGGCTGCTGTTCCCGGCAGTGACATTGCCCCCCGCCAGGAAGGCGGCCTTCAGCTCGCCCAGCTTCTCGACGCTGGTATCGGCCCGCACGCACTCGTCCCGCTGCAGGGTGATGGGCTTCCCGTCCAGGCCCTGGGTCTCGAAGGGGACCACTTCCCGGTCGAACTTTCCGGCCTGCCAGGCCGCTGCGGCCTTCTGGTGGCTGAGGCAGGCGAACTCGTCCTGCTCCCGGCGGGTGATGCCGTACTCCTTGGCCAGGTTCTCGGCGGTGATGCCCATGGAGCAGTAGGCCTCGGGGTAGTGCTCGGCGAGGAAGGGATCCACGCTGGGGTTGAAGCCCATCATGGGGACCTTGGACATGCTCTCCACACCTCCGGCGAGGAAGAGGTCGCCCTGCCCGGCAGCGATGGCCCGGGCGGCCATGAGCATGGCCTCCTGGCTGCTGCCGCAGAAGCGGTTGATGGTGGCGGCACCAGCGGTGATGGGCAGACCAGCCCGGAAGCTGACCATGCGGGCCAGGTTCATGCCCTGTTCACCTTCAGGCATGGCACAGCCCACCAGCACGTCCTCGAGGGCCGACCAGTCGGCGAGCAGGGGCTTGATGGCTGCCAGCACGGCGGCGCCCAGGTGCTCCGGGCGGGTGGCGGCGTAGGCCCCCCTGATGCCCCTACCGATGGGGGTTCGCTTGGCTTCGACGATGACGGCTGATCGCATGGGGCCTCCCGGTGTGAATAAACCTCTGGTCTTGGCTGGGAGGAGCCTAGCACCGGGCCCGGATGCCCGTCCCCACTTACCGTGGGTCAACGGGCGTGTTGCCCGGCGCTTATTCCAGTCAAGATGGGAGGACCCCCCGGGATCCCCCATGAAAAATGCCCCACCCCATGCCCTGGAACCCCTGCTCGCCGAGTGCCGCAAGGTGATCGTGGGGCAGTCGCGTCTGCTGGACCGCCTGCTGGTGGCCCTGCTCTGCCGGGGCCACGTGCTGCTGGAGGGCCTGCCGGGCCTGGCCAAGACCCGCACCGTGAAGACCCTGGCCGCGGCCAGCCACCTGAGCTTCCGGCGCATCCAGTTCACGCCGGATCTGCTGCCCAGCGATGTGGTGGGCACCCTGGTCTTTGATCCCCGCCACCTCACCTTCAGCCCCAAGCGGGGACCCGTCTTCGCCAACCTGGTGCTGGCCGACGAGATCAACCGGGCCCCCTCCAAGGTGCAGGCCGCCCTCCTGGAGGCCATGGAGGAGCGCCAGGTGACCCTGGGGGAGGACAGCTTCCCCCTGCCGGACCCCTTTTTGGTGCTGGCCACCCAGAACCCCCTGGAGCAGGAGGGCACCTTCCCCCTGCCCGAGGCCCAGATGGACCGCTTCCTGTTCAAGCTGCGGGTGGACTACCCCGGCCAGGAAGAGGAGATCGAGGTGCTGCGACGGGCCCACCTGGACGGCGGGGACGTGCGCCCGGTGGTGGACGCCCCCACCCTGCTGGCAGCGGGCCGGAAGGCCGCCGAGGTGCGCCTGGACGAGGCCATCCGGGCCTACATCGTGCGTCTGGTGCAGGCCACCCGCCCCGACCACGGCAAGGCCTGGAAGGGCAAGGAGCAGCTCCGCTGCGGCGCCAGCCCCCGGGCCTCCCTGGCCCTCCAGGCGGCCGCCAAGGCCCAGGCCTGGCTCCAGGGCCGGGACCACGTGCTGCCCCAGGACGTGGTGGACCTGGCCCCGGACGTGCTCCGGCACCGCCTCCTGCTGACCTTCGAGAGTGAGGCCGACGGCGCCACCACCGACCAGACCATCACCCAGCTGCTTCAAGCCGTACCCAGACCGTAACTTTGCTGTTCCTTGGGTTGACCCCCGCCTCCGGGGTGGGGCAGACTGGCCTTGGCCCAGCGGCCGGAAAGGAGGTTCCATGGGACGACATGCTGATCTCTCCGAACCTCCGTCGAGACGCGCCGCCCGCTGAGGTGGCATCCGACTGCTCTTCCGCATCCGCACTCTGAACGGGACAGCGGCGCACCATGATGCGCCCCGTCCTCTCCTCCGGACCGGCCATGATCCATCGCTTGCTCGACAGCGTCTGGGGCCAGGCGACCAACCTCCTGACCGCCCCCATCCGCCACAAACGGTGGATCGATCTCCTTGTGCTCGCCGCCATGGGCAGCACCCTGGCGGCGCTGTGGTACGTGGGCCTGGAGTGGACCGCGGTGCAGCGGCACACGGTGACCATCTCCCTGAGCGCCTGGGCCCTGCCCAAGTACCTGCTGCTCTCCCTCATCCGCGCCATCGCCGCCTATGCCCTGTCCCTCACCTTCACCCTGGTGGTGGCCTACTGGGCCGCCAAGGACCCCGTGGCCGAGCGGATCCTGGTGCCCATCCTGGACATCCTGCAGAGCGTCCCCCTGCTGGCCTTCCTGCCGCCCGTCCTGCTGGTCATGCTCACCCTGTTCCCCCGCAGCAACGTGGGCCTGGAGCTGTCGGCGGTGCTGCTCATCGTCACCTGCCAGGCCTGGAACATGGCCTTCAGCTTCTACCAGAGCCTCAAGGCCCTCCCCAAGGACCTGGAGGAGACCGCAGCCCTCTACGGCTTCACCTGGTTGCAGAAGCTGCGCCTGGTGGAGCTGCCTTTCGCCACGCCGGGGCTGGTGTGGAACTCCATGGTGAGTGTGGCCAACAGCTGGTTCTTCCTCATGTCCGCCGAGGCCTTCAAGGCTGGCGACAAGAACTTCCAGCTGCCGGGGGTCGGGTCCTACATGAACGCTGCGGTGGAGCAGGGCAACGGCCGGGCCCAGGTCTACGCCATTCTCACCATGCTGGCCCTGGTGGTGCTCCTGGATCAGCTGGTGTGGCGGCCCGTGGTGGCCTGGTCCCAGCGCTTCCAGGTGGACGAAGGCGCCGAGGTCGAACCCGAAGTGAACTGGCTCCTGCGCTTCCTGCGCCGCTCCCGGCTGCTGCGCTGGTTGGAGGCCCGCCGCAACCACCGCCTGCACCTGCGGCGGCCTCGGCCAGCCCTCCTGAAGAGGGCGGAGGAAGGGATCACCCGGCCCGGCCGGCTGGCACCGTGGTTCGCGGGCTCGGCCTTGCTGGTGGTCATCGGCCTCCTGGCCCTGGGCGGCCTCTCCGTGGTGCGCCTGCTGGTGGATGTGCGCCCCGCCCAGTGGCTGCACCTCCTGAAGGCCGGTGGGGCGTCCCTCTCGCGGGTGCTGCTCTCCACCTTCCTGGCCACCCTCTGGACCCTGCCCGTGGGCCTCTGGATCGGGATGTCGCCCAAGTGGTCCCGCCGCCTCCAGTCCGTGGTGCAGGTGGCGGCCTCCTTCCCCTCCTCGCTGATCTTCGCCAGCCTCATCCTGGTGTTCCAGGGCATGGGCATCGGCCTGGGGGTCAGCTGCGTGCTCCTGATGGTGCTGTCCACCCAGTGGTACCTGCTCTTCAACATCATCGCCGGGGCCCAGGCCATCCCCATGGAGCTGCGGGAGGCCTCCCGGGCCTTCCGGCTCTCCCTGTGGCGACGCTGCTGGAGCCTCTACTTCCCCGCCGTGTTCCCCTTCCTGGTCACGGGCTGGGTCACCGCCACCGGCGGCGCCTGGAATGCCAGCATCGTGACCGAGATCGTCACCGCCAAGCACCAGACCCTGCGCACCCTCGGGCTGGGGGCAGAGGTCGTCCTCGCCACAGACCGGGGCTCCATGCCGGACCTGGCCGCCAGCGCCCTGCTCATGGCAGGCCTGGTGGTGCTCTTCAACCGCCTCGTCTGGGGCCCCCTCTACCGGCTGGCGGAAACCCGCTACGCCATGAACCGCTGAGGTGCACATGCAGCTACCCTTCGGTGCCCCCATCTGCGAGCTCCGCAACGTCCAGATGCGCTTCCCCAGCGGCAAAGGCAAGGTCCAGCGCGTGCTGGAGGACATCCTGCTGGACGTGCGGCCCGACGAGATCCTGTCCATCATCGGCCCCAACGGCTCTGGCAAGTCCACCCTGCTGCGCCTGCTCTCAGGCCTGCTGGAGCCCACCCAGGGCGAGGTGCTCTACCACGGCGACCGCATGACGGGGCTCAACCCGGGCGTGGCGGTGGTGTTCCAGACCTTTGCCCTCTACCCCTGGATGACCGTGGAAGAGAACGTCCGGGTGGTGTTGCGGGCCCGGGACCTGCCGGAGGGCGAGGTGCGGGAGCGCGCCCACCAGGCCATCCGCAAGGTGGGTCTCGAGGGCTTCGAGGAGGCCTACCCCCGGGAGCTGAGCCGCGGCACCAAGCAGCGCGTGGGTGTGGCCCGCGCCCTGGCAGTGGACCCCGAGATCCTGGTCATGGACGAGCCCTTCAGCCAGGTGGACGCCCTCACAGCGGAGGCCCTGCGAGCGGAGCTGCTGGACATCTGGGCCGATGCGGAGCGCAACCCCTCCTCCATCGTCATGGTGAGCCAGTCCATCCGCGAGGCCCTGCTCATGGCGGACCGGGTGGCCATCCTCTCGGGCATCCCTGGCACCGTGCGCACGGTGGTGGAGGTGCCCCTGCCCCGCCCTCGGGACAGCCGCTCGCCCGAGTTCATGAAGCTGGTGGACCACATCCACGACATCATCACCAGCGCGGAGCTGCCGGACATCCACGTCACGACCCCCATGCCCTCCTCCTCCCAGGAGGATCCCGTGGAGCCCCTGCCCCTGGTGCAGAGCGCCGACATCCTGGGCCTCCTGGAGTTCCTGGAAGCCCAGGGCGGCACCAGTGACCTGTTCCAGGTGGCCTCCCACACGCACGTCCCCTTCGACCGGGTGCTCACCACGGTGAAGGCCGCCGAGATGCTCGACCTGGTGGACACCCCCAAGCGCGGCGTGCTGCTGACGGCCCTGGGCAAGCGCTTCGTGAACGCCAACATGGACGACCGCAAGGACCTCTGGCGCGCTCAGCTGCTGGAGCTCCGCCTGTTCCGGGTGGTGTGCCAGATGATGGAGCTGGAGGACGGCGAGCTGCCCAAGGAGGCCCTGCTCGTGGAGCTGGCCACCCGCCTGCCCATGGAGGACCCCGAGCAGACCTTCGAGACCCTGGTGGGCTGGGGCCGCTTCGGTGAGCTCTTCGCCTACCGCGAAGAGCGCGGCGTCCTTACGCCGGAATAGCGCCTAGCCGAGCGCCTTGCTTCAAGGGCTTTTTGACTGGGATAACTGGGATAACCGGGTCCCCGTTTATCTGCACTTATCCCCATCGAAGGCACTTTTCTTTTCTGGGAAGGGATCTTCCATCGGCACCAGCGCCGGTGGGGTGAGGGCGCAGAGGGTGACGCCGGCCAACACCAGGA
>CAITBU010000336.1 GCA_903890595.1 uncultured Holophagaceae bacterium
CTGTAGCTACTTCTTCTTGCTGCCCTTTTCCGGCCCGAAGACCTTGGACAGGAAGCCGCCCTCCTCGCCGTCGAGGGGCTCGCCGGCAAAGCTGCGGCGCAGGCGTTCCACCAGCTGCCGCTGCTCGGAGTCGAGGCTCTTTGGGACGGCCACGCGCACATGGAGCCAGAGGTCGCCGCGCCCGTGGCCGTGGCCCTGCAGCCGCGGTACGCCGGCATTGGCCACCCGGATCTTGTGGTCCGCTGGCGTGCCCGCTGTCAGCTTGACGTTCTCCTTGCCGTAGAGGGTCTCCACCTCGAGCATTCCGCCGATCACCAGGAGGGGCCACTGGACCTCGAGGGTCTGGTGGAGGTCGACGCCGTCCCGCTCGTAGCGGGCATCCGGCTCCACGTCGAAGACCACGTAGAGGTCCCCGGGACGGCCCCCGGAGCGGCCAGCCTCGCCCTGGTTCTGGATGCGGAGCCGGCTGCCGCGGTCCACGCCTGCCGGCACCTTGAAGCTGACCTTGGACTTCCGGTGGATGCGGCCCTCGCCCCGGCACTCGCGGCAGGGCTTGGAGATGATGCGGCCCCGGCCCTCGCAGCGGGGGCAGGTGGTGAGCATCTGGAACGGCCCCTGGCGCACCGCCACCTGGCCGGCGCCCCGGCAGCCGGGGCAGGTCTCAGCCTTGGTGCCCGGCTCGCAGCCAGAACCCTGGCAGGTGCCGCAGCCCTCCAGACGGGGGATGGACAGCTCCACGGCATCCTTGCCGAAGACCGCATCCCGGAAGCTGATCTTCAGGGTGTACTGCAGGTCGGAGCCCCGCTCCTCCCCATTCCCGCGGCGGCGGCCGCCGCCGCCGAAGATGTCCCCGAACAGGCCGCCGCCGAAGATGTTGCCGAGGATGTCTTCGAAGCCCGCGAACTGGTTGGGGTCGAACTGGAACTGCTGCCCACCGCCGTTCCCGGCACCCAGGCCCGCATGGCCGAACTGGTCGTAGACCTTCCGCTTCTCGGGGTCCGACAGCACGCTGTAGGCCTCGGCGGCTTCCTTGAACTGCTCCTCCGCGGCCTTGTTGCCAGGGTTTCGGTCCGGATGCAGCTCCATGGCCAGCTTGCGGTAGGCCTTCTTCAGCTCATCGGTTCCAGCCTCCCGGGAGAGGCCGAGCACTTCGTAGTAGTCGCGTTTCATCGTTCCATCCTGACTACCAGGATAGCCGATGGCAGGGCCCTAGTTGGGTCCTGCGCCGCCATGGTCATCTTCGTCCAGGGAGGCCATCATGGCCTCGCTGGCAGCCAGCACCGCATCGGTGAGGAGGGTCTGGGCCTCGAGCAGCTGGGCTTCGCAGCCGTGGAGGGCCTCGATGTCCTGAGCCGCCACCGCTTGCCGGGAGCGGGAGAGGATGTCCCGGACAAAGACCTGCTGGACCTCTGTGAGGAACTTGCCGCACTCGATAAAGCTCTTGTCACAGGAGAACACCAGCCCTTCGGCGGAGGCGATGTACTTCAGGGCGTCCCGCTTCTTGACGTCGGTCTCGGTGTTGGCCAGGGCCTCGCGGATCATGCGCTGGATCTCCAGCTCCGATAGGCCGGAGCTGGGCCGGATGCTCATGGTCTGCTCCAGCCCGGTCATCAGGTCGCGGGCCGACACCTTGACGATGCCGTTGGAGTCGATGTCGAAGGCCACCTCGATCTGCGGCACTCCCTTGGGTAGGGGCGGCAGGTTGATGAGGTCGAAGCGCCCCAGGCTCTTGTTGTGCTCGGCCAGCTCCCGCTCGCCCTGCAGCACGTGGATCTCCACCCGGCTCTGGTTGTCAGCCACGGTGGTGAAGGTGCGGGCGTCCCGGGTGGGGATGGTGGCGTTGCGCTGGATGATCTTTACGAAGCCACCGCCCTGGGTCTCGATGCCCAGGGAAAGAGGCGTGACATCGAGCAGGACCAGGTCCTTGATGTCGCCCTTCAGGACGGCGCCCTGGATGGAGGCGCCAAGGGCCACCACCTCGTCGGGGTTGATGGAGCGGTTGGGTTCCTTGCCGAAGAAGTCGCGCACCAGGCGCTGCACCAGCGGCATGCGGGTCTGACCGCCCACGAGGATGATCTCGTCCAGCTCCTTGGGGGTCTTCCGCCCCTGCTCCAGGGCGTCCCGAATGGGGACCAGGGTCTGCTCCACCAGGCTGCCGACCATGCTCTCCAGCTGCTCCCGGTCCAGGCTGGCCTCCAGGTGCAGGGGCCCCGCTGGGCCCTGGGCGATGAAGGGCAGGCGGATCTCCACACGGTCGAGGGTGGAGAGCTCGCACTTGGCCTTCTCGCTGGCCTCCTTGAGGCGCTGGAGGGCCATGCGGTCGCCAGAGAGGTCGATGCCAGTCTTGTCGCGGAACTGCTGCTGCAGCCAGTTCTGGATGATCTGGTCGATGTCTTCGCCGCCCAGGAAGGTGTCGCCGCTGGTGGCCAGCACCTCGAAGACGCCGTCGTTCATCTCCATGAGGGTGAAGTCGATGGTGCCACCGCCAAAGTCGTAGATACCGAGAATCTGCTTCACGCCCTTGCGGTTGAAGCCGTAGGCCAGCGCGGCGGCCGTGGGCTCGTTGATGATGCGCTGGACGTTCAGTCCGGCGATCTTGCCCGCGTCCTTGGTGGCCTGACGCTGGGCATCGTCGAAGTAGGCAGGGACGGTGATCACCGCCTCGGTGACCTCCTCGTGCAGGAAGGCCTCGGCGGCCTGCTTGATATTGCGGAGCACGATGGCGGAGACTTCGGGCGGCGCGTAGTCGCGGTCACCGACCCGCAGCCAGGCGTCGCCATTGGGGGCGGCCACCACCGGGAAGGGCAGTCGGTTCAAGGCCTCCTGGACCTTGGGGCTCTGGAACCGCTGGCCGATGAGGCGCTTCACCGCGAAGAGGGTGCGCTGGGGGTTGGTCACGGCCTGGCGCTTGGCGATATGGCCCACCAGCACATCGCCCTTGTCGGTGAAGGCCACCACGGAGGGGGTGGTGCGGCTGCCTTCGCGGTTGGGAATCACCCGCGAGTCGCCGCCTTCCATCACGCAGACGCAACTGTTGGTGGTCCCGAGATCGATGCCAATCAGCTTGCCTGCCATAGGTAAAACTCCGGAGGGGTCATCCCAGCTAGGTTGTGCGTTCAGATTACCTCAATCGAGCCCAGCACTGAATGTCACTGGGGTTTTTCCGATTCAGGATTGCGGTTCACCACCACCCGGGCGGCCCGCAGAAGCTGGCCCCGGAGGTTGAAGCCCCGCTCGAACACCGCCGCCACCACCCCATCTGGCAAGGTGGGGTCCTGGAAGGTGGTGAGTGCCTCGGAGGTCAGCGCATCGAAGGGGTCCCCAGGCTGCAGGGCCAGGGGCTCGACCCCAAGGCGCCGCAGGGCCTCCACGAACTGCTTGCGGATGAGCTCCACGCCGGCGCTGAAGGAGGCCACGTCCTGGTAAGTGGAGCCCAGGCTGCGTTCGAAGTTGTCGAGCACGGGCAGAACTTCCAGCAGGATCTTCCGCTCGGACTGGTCCACGGCCAGGGCAATGTCCCGCTGGGCCCGGTTGCGGAAGTTGTTGAAGTCCGCCGCCAGCCGCCGCTGGTGATCCATGAGGTCGGCTTCGCGCTGAAGCAGGTCCTCCATCTGCTGCTCGGCCTGGACCAGGGCGGACTCCAGGTCCACCTTGGGCTCCTCTTCGGCCACAACCTCTTCCTCAGGCAGCACCTGGGTGGCATAGCCACTGGCCACCTCATCGGCCATGGCCTGGAGGTCCCCTTCCAGGGGTTCGTCCAGATTCAGGTCCACCAGATCTTCGGCGTCAACATCGATGCCGGGCGGGATTGGCTTGGGCTCGGGGTACTGAGGAGGCTCGTAGGTCATCGCAGAAGTATAGTCATTCCTTGCAGCGGGCGGGAGGTAGGGGTGGGCATTAATGCCTCATTTTTCCCCTGATTTACTGGACAAAGACCTCAGCCCTGCCGCCGCTGGACCTGATCGGACCACCAGCGGAGGCCGCCCATGACCCGCCCATAGTCCATGCGGAGGGGGCTGACCACGGCAAAGGTGACAAAGCCCGAGGGCCCCAGGGCCAGGGTTCGCACGGCTGTGGCCAGGGGCCAGGCCTCGAAGTAGGGGTTCTCGGTACCCAGGAGCAGCTGGATATCGTCCGAGGCGCGCTCGGCAAAGGCATTCAGGAGACGGGCCAGGCGGCCGTGCTCCTCGAAGGCGGCCACCAGGGCCCGGAACCGCGCCACGTCCTCGAACTCGGGCTGGCTGCCCAGCTTGACGAGGCCTGAGACCACCACCACCGGGTCGGAGCCGGCGTCCACGGGCCAACCTGCCGCCAACTCACGCAGCCGGGCCCGCAGGGACTCGCCCTCCGCGGCACTGGCCCGCAGGACCTCCAGCAGGCGGAACCGCATCTCGGCCAGGGTCAGCCCGGCGAAGTGCTCCGTGGCGTAGTTCCCCAGCTCCGTCAGGACCTCCGGGGCATGATTCCAGGGGTTGTCCATCACCCGGTGCTCGACCTCGCCCAGGGATCCCACCCACACGGCCACAAAGCGGGCCGGGCCCACGGGCACGAACTCAAGGCGCACCAGGCGGCTCTGGGTGAGGGCCATGGGCAGCGCCACGCAGACCCCACCCATCACCTCGGACAGGGTGCGGCTGGCATGGCGGATCCAGGCTTCGGGATCCAGCTCCAGGCCCAGCAGGGCGGCGGCGAGGCGGCTCTCCACCTCCGGACCGGGCGGCAGGGGTCGGACCCAGCGATCCACGTAGTAGCGGTAGGCCCGCTCGGTGGGGACCCGCCCGGCGGACGTGTGCGGCTGGGCCACCAGAGAGGCGTCCTCCAGGTCCGCCAGCACGCTGCGGATGGTGGCACTGGAGAGGGTCTCCGGGAAGCGCTTGGCCAGCAGCCGCGAGCCCACAGGCTCCCCCGCCTCGAGGTAGGTCTCGATCAGGGTGCGCAGCACGGACTCGCCGCGGGGATTGAGGTTGGGCTGGGACATGGGAGACGTCTCTTTCCCACTATACGGCACGCGGCCCCGTCCCCTGGAGTCGGCCCGCTCAGGCCTCCAGGGCCTGCAGACGCTCCGCCTCGAAGGCGGCGCGCAGAGGCTCGATGATGGGCTCGATGGCGCCGCCCATGAAGGCCTCGATCTGGTGGAGGGTGACGCCGATGCGGTGGTCCGTGACCCGCCCCTGGGGGAAGTTGTAGGTGCGGATCTTCTCGCTGCGGTCCCCACTGCCCACCTGGGATTTGCGCATGGCCGAGTGCACCGCGTCAGCCTCGTCCTGGGCCTTCTGGAGCAGGCGGCTGCGGAGCACGGTCATGGCCTTGGCCATGTTCTTCAGCTGGCTGCGCTCGTCCTGGCACTGGACCACGGTATTGGTGGGCAGGTGGACGAGGCGCACCGCTGACTTGGTGGTGTTCACGCTCTGGCCGCCCTTGCCGCCGGAGCAGAAGGTATCAATCCGCAGGTCGTTCGGGTGGATCTCGACACCATCCAGTTCCTCGGCCTCGGGCATCACAGCCACGGTGCAGGCGGAGGTGTGGATGCGGCCCTGGGTCTCGGTCTTGGGCACCCGCTGCACGCGGTGGACGCCGCTCTCGAAGCGGAAGAGGGAGTAGGCCCCATCCCCCTGGATCTCGGCCGTGGCGTCCTTCAGGCCGCCGGCGTCCGCATCGCTCTGGTCCAGCACGGCGACCTTGAAGCCCCGCCGCTCGGCGAAGCGCAGGTACATGCGGAAGATCTCCGCTGCGAACAGCGCCGCTTCCTCACCCCCGGTGCCGGCCCGCACTTCCAGGATCACGTTCTTGGCATCGGCGGGGTCCTTGGGCACCAGGAGGCGCCGGATCTCGATCTCGCCCTCGGCGATGGCCTTCTTCAGGTCCGGAATCTCCAGCTCAGCCATCTCCCGGAAGTCTGCGTCCATGGTCTTGTCCGCCAGGATGCCTTCCGCTTCTTCCAGCTGCTTCACCAGCGTGCGCTGGGCCTGGAAGGCCAGCACCACAGGCTCGAGCTCGGCCCGCAGCTTGCTCAGCTCCCGCAGGCGCTTGGGATCCGAGACCACGCTGGGGTCTTGGAGCTGGGCCTCCACTTCCTGGAAGCGGGCTTCGACGGCTTCAAGCTGATCGAGCATGGCGACTCCAGGGCGGGTCTGCGGGTGGACGGGGGGCGCATAGAAAAAGGACGGGCCGATTGCTCGGCCCGTCCTTTGGAATGGCGCAGCTAGGCTTCGGCAGGAGCCGGGGCGTCGCCGGCCGCAACGGCTTCGACCGCCGCAGGGGCTTCCTTCTTGGCGTACTTGCGGTTGAACTTCTCCACCCGGCCTTCAGCGTCCATCAGACGCTGCTTGCCCGTGTAGAAGGGGTGGCAGTTGGAGCAGACTTCGACGCGCATCTCCTTCTTGGTGGAGCGGCTCTCGAACTCGTTGCCACAGGCGCAGTGAACCTTGACGGCGTGCAGCTCGGGGTGAATTTTGTCCTTCATCTCTTCCTCCTGGGACCGACCGGATGCCCCCTGAAATGGGGTGTGTGCACGCGGCTTGTCCACGCAAGAGGACCAGTCTAGCGCCGGATGCCCCGGGACTCAAGGGGAATGGCTGGGACCTACCCCTGTTCCTGGGGGGTCAGCACCCGGCGCTCGGCCAGGAAGCGGCGGAGCCGGACCGCCAGCAGGGCGCTGAGGGCCAGGGTGGCGTTGAAGCTCAGCTCCAGGGGCACCTTCCACCACATGAAGCGGACCCGGCCCAGCACCGCCACCTCAACGAAAAACATCAGGGCCGTGAAGGCCACTGGCTCGAGAAGGACCTGCCAGAGGGGGCGCTCCTGGGTATGGCGCTCCAGCAGGTAGCCCGTGAAGGCCCCATACAGCAAGCGGGTGGGTTTGAAGCCGTGCATGGTGGTGAACCCCAGGGGGATGGACAGCACCAGGGTGGCCAGCACCGCCATGCCCGTGCGGGCCCAGGGCCCCAGGCGCAGCCAGTGGCGGCGGGCCCAGAAGTAGCCAGCCCCCACCGCCAAGCCCTGGGCGGCGGCGAAGGTCAGGGCGATGTACCAGCGACGCCCTTCCAGCATGAGGTGAAAGCCCGTAGCCAGGCCGATGATCATGCCCGCCGCCAGGGCCGTGGCGCCCCGGTGGGTGGCGTCCTCTACCTCGCCGCAGGCCAGACCCTCAGCCAGCAGGGCCGGGTGTTCCTTCTCGGCCAGCAGGTCCGTCATGGCGGCTTCCGACTGGATGCCCCGGGCATCCGCCTCGTCACAGAGGTGGGCCTTCAGCTCCCGGACCAGGACC
>CAITBU010000337.1 GCA_903890595.1 uncultured Holophagaceae bacterium
GGCGTGCTGCTCCAAGAGCATGAGGGCCATGGGCTTGCCCACGATCTCACTGCGCCCCAGCACCACGGCCCGGAGGCCCTTCAGGGCCAGGCCATGGTGGGCCAGCAGGGACATGCAGGCGGTGGGTGTGCAGGGGCGCAGGCCCGGCAGGCCCTCCAGGAGCAGGCCCTGGTTCATGGGATGGAACCCGTCCACGTCCTTGGCGGGGCTGATGCGGTGGAGGGCCCGCTTGCTGTCCAGGCCTCCGGGCAGGGGTAGCTGCACCAGGATGCCGTCTACGGTGGGGTCGGCGTTCAGGCGATCGATGAGGTCGTCCAGCACCACCTGGGGCGTATCCGCCGGCAGCCGGTGCTCGAAGGAGAGGACCCCCACCCGGGCACAGGCGGTGGCCTTGTTCCGCACGTAGACCTGGCTGGCCGGGTCTTCCCCCACCAGCACCACAGCCAGACCGGGTATCCGCTGGCCGGCGGCAGCCCGAGCTTCGACCCCCCGCCGCACCTCTTCCAGCATGCGGTCCGCGTGCGCCTTGCCGTCCAGGATCGTGGCCATGGTTGCTCCCTGTTTCCATTGAATCCCAGGCCGCCCGGAGGCTCACCAAGAATCTTGCGGCATTGAGAAAACCCCTTTTCAGGCTATACTCCAGGTTCAATTCGGCCATGGCGTCCCAAGCGCCAAGACTGGGTGGGTTCGACCCACCTTTTTTGTTGTCCCCCCGGAGTCTCCTTGGATCTGAAAAAAGTCCAGCCCCCCCTCGAGCGCCAGCTGACCCTGCTGGGCTTCGAGTTGGTGCACCTGGAGACCGTGCGGGACGGCAAGGAAGAGATCCTGCGCCTGTACATCGACCACCTGGATGCCGAGGCCAGCCGCCGCAAGGTCACCCTGGATGACTGCATGACCGCCCACGAGGGCCTCCTGGCCTGGTTCGACGTGGAGTTCCCGGACGTGCGCGAGCACCTGGGCATCGAGGTCAGCAGCCCCGGCATGGAGCGCCCCCTGATGAAGGCCGACCACTTCCGCCGCTTTGCGGGTCGGCTGTGCCGGGTACAGACCAACTTGCCCATCAACGGCCAGAAGCGCTTCAAGGGCTGGATCGGCCCTGTGGAAGACAAGAACATCACCCTCGAAGAGGACGGAGTCATGAAGACCGTCCCCCTCGAGGCGATCCAGAAGGCGCGCCTCGCGCCCTTTGACGAGGAAAAGACCCCGCGGCCCAAGCACCTGGCCGCCCGACTCACCGATGTCCCAGACACCGACGACGTAGAGACAAGCGCCGCCGAAGCAGAGGAGGCCTGAGATGGCAACTGTAGCAACGACCTTTTTTGACAGCGTGAAGATGATCTCCGCCGAGAAGGGCATCCCTGAAGAGGATGTCTTTGCTGCGGTGGAAGAAGCCCTGGCCAAGGCCGCGGACAAGTTCTTCAACGCCCAGGACTTCTACGGCAACTTCCAGGCCCAGATGGACCGGGAGACCGGCGAGTTCCACGTCTACGCCCTGAAGCAGGTCGTGGCCGAGGTGGAGGAAGAGGACCTCGAGATCAGCCTGGTGGAAGCCCAGCTGCTGAACCCCGACGCCGCCGAGGGCGACACCCTCTGGCTGCCCCAGGACACCAGCCAGCTGGGTCGCATCGCTGCCCAGGCGGCCAAGCAGGTGCTGGTCCAGAAGGTCCGCGAAGCCGAACGCGAGCGCATCTACACCGAGTTCGCCGACCGCATTGGCGAGGTGCTGGTGGCCGAGGTCAAGCGCTTCGAGAAGAGCGCCATCATCCTGGAGATCGACCGGGTCGAGGCCATGCTCCGCCGGAGCGAGGCCCTGCGCGGTGACCGCTTCGACAAGGGCCAGCGCATCAAAGTTGTCATCGTCAGCGTGGACCGTAGCGCCAAGGACCCCCAGGTCCAGGTCAGCCGCACCGATCCCCGGCTGCTCATCAAGCTCTTCGAAAACGAAGTGCCCGAGATCCATGACGGCACCGTGGTCATCCGCAACTGCGTCCGGGAAGCCGGGGACCGCGCCAAAGTGGCCGTCCACAGCCTGGATCCCGACGTGGATCCCGTGGGCGCTTGCGTCGGCCTCAAGGGCAGCCGCGTCCAGGCCATCATCCGCGAGCTGAAGAACGAGAAGATCGACATCGTCCGCTACTCAGACGAGCCCTCGCAGTTCATTGCCAACGCCCTGAACCCCGCCAAAGCCATCCGGGTCAACCTCGTTGATCCTGAAGCCCGCCGGGTCGAGGTGGTGGTGGACGACGAGCAGCTCAGCGTCGCCATTGGCAAGCGGGGCCAGAATGTCCGCCTCGCCGCCAAGCTGACGGGCTGGAACATCGACGTCCGCAGCGAGACCGACAAGCGCCGCGAGGCCGAGCTGGCCATGGGCTTGGCCCTGCCCACCCCGGCCCCCACCGCCGCCGAACCCGAAGCGCCGGTAGCCCCGGCCTCCACCCTCCTCGAGACCCTGCAGGTTGAGGGACTCGATGCCGCCGTCGCCGAACGCCTGGCCTCGGCGGGCTACCCTGACGCCAAATCCCTTTACACTGTTACTGCCGAGCAGCTCATGCAGGCAGGGGGCATGGACCAGGATCTGGCCTTCCGTCTCATCGATGCCGTGCAGGCTCACTTCGGGGAGTAGGCTGTAGTCCTGCAGCCCTTCCCGTTCCCCACCCCCAGGCCGAGGTAGTCCCCCTACATGCTGCGCATCAACCAACTCGCCAAAGAGCTCGGAGTCGCCAATCAGGAGGTCATTGAGACCTGCGAAAAGCGTCTGAGCTTGCAAGGGAAGAGCCATAGCTCCAACCTCACCGATGACCAGGCCGACCAGATCCGCCGCGCCCTCCAGGGCCGGCCGAAGGGCGCCGCCGAGGAACCGCCCCTCGCCCTGCACAAGCCGTCCGCGGCCGTGAGGGTGGTCAAGGGTCCGAGCCCCGCCCCCAAGCCCGAGCCCGAGCCGGTCCGACTCGCCCCGGCGGTCCTGGTGAAGAAGGCCGAGCCCAGGCCCGAGCCTCAGCCCGAGCCCGCGGCTGTTCAGGCCCCCGCCGCTGCGGTCCCCGCACCGGCGCCCCAGGCCGAAGCTCCAGCGGCCCCCTCGGCCCCCGCCGCCCCTCAGGCGGCCAGCCCAGCCCCGGTTGCGGCACCTGCGCCCCCCGCCGAGGCCCCCCGGGAGACCTTCTCCCGCCTCAAGATCTCCACCACCGCGCCCGCTCCGGCTCCCAAGGCCCAGGAGCCCGCCCGCTACATCCAGCTGCCCCCGGTGCGCCAGCCCGGCTCAGCCCCGGCTGCTCCTGCCGCCTCCCCTTCCGGGCCCCGCCCCGAGGCCGGTGCCCGGCCCATGGTCCAGCGCCCTGGTCAGGCCGCCGGCCAGGTCCAGCGCTCGGGCATGCCCCCCAAGGAAAAGGCTGTCCTGCAGATGGCCACCAACACCGGTCGCGGGGAGGTTCGTCACGAGCCCCTGCCCCAGGCCAACCCCTCCCGCCGCCCATACATCCCCCCCGCCATCACTGAGATGCGGACGGATCAGGGTTATTCCCGCATCAAGATGTCGGACACCCCGGCCCCGGCCCCCCGGACCCAGGAGCCTGCCCGCTACATCCAGTTGCCCCAGCAGCGCCCCGTGGGTGGCGCCCGCCCCAGCGGTCCCGGCGGCCCCAGCCGTCCCGGCATGGGCAGTCCTCGCCCCGGTGGCCCTGGTGGCCCCAGCCGTGGTCCCGGTGGTCCCAGCCGTCCCGGCATGGGTGGCCCCCGCCCCGGCGGTCCTGGTGGTCGTCCTGGCATGGGTGGTCGCCCCGGTGGCCCCGGTCGCGGCCCGTCCCTGCCCCCCGCAGGTCCCATTGATCCCAACAGCCAGAAGGGTCCCGGTCGCGGCGCCCACCAGGGTGGCAAGAAGAAGAAGGGCGGCTATGTCCGGAGCAAGGAAGAGGAACTTGACCTCAAGCTCCGTCAGCCCCGCTCGCGCGCCCAGCAGGTAGCCGGCGAGTACATCGAGGAAGAGATCGGCATCGTCATGCTGTCCGAAGGCGTGACCGTGAAGGAGCTCGCTGAAAAGTGCAGCCGCCCCGCCAAGGACGTCGTGGCCAAGTTGCTGCACCGCGGCATCTTCGCCACCATCAACCAGCCCCTCGACACCGAGATGGCCAAGGAGATCGCCCGCGAGTTCGGGTTCCTGGCCGACATCGTCACGTTTGAAGAGGATGTCCAGATCACGGCCGATGAGGCCGGCGAGGTGCAGGGCGAGAAGCTGCCCCGGCCCCCCGTCGTCACCATCATGGGCCACGTCGATCACGGCAAGACCTCGCTCCTCGACGCCATCCGCAAGACCAAGGTGGCGGCTGGCGAGGCCGGTGGCATCACCCAGCACGTGGGTGCCTACCACGTGGATGTGAAGGATCCCAACACGGGCCAGATGCGCCAGGTGGTCTTCCTCGACACCCCGGGCCACGAAGCCTTCACCAAGATGCGCGCCCGCGGCGCCAAGGTCACGGACATCGCCATCCTGGTGGTGGCTGCCGACGACGGCGTCATGCCCCAGACCGTGGAGTCCATCAACCACGCCAAGGCCGCTGATGTGCCGCTGGTCATCGCCGTCAACAAGATCGACAAGCCCGGCGCCAACCCGGACAAGGTCCAGCAGGGCCTGCTCCAGCACAGCGTGCAGACCGAAGCCTACGGCGGTGATGTCCCGGCCGTCCTGGTGAGCGCCAAGACCAAGGAAGGCCTCGACGAGCTGCTCGAGACCATCCTGCTCGTGGCGGACATGAAGGAGCTCAAGGCCGTCTACGACTGCCCCGCAGCCGGGTCCATCATCGAGGGCCGTCTCGACCGCGGCCGTGGTCCCGTCGCCACCGTCCTGGTTCAGCGCGGCACCCTCAAGGCCGGTGACATCTTCGTCGCAGGCGCCACCATGGGTCGCGTGCGAGCCATGTTCGACGACCTGGGCCGCAAGGTCACGGAAGTGGGTCCCTCGAGCGCCGTGCAGATCCTCGGCTTCGAGGAAGTGCCCTCCGCCGGCGATAACTTCCAGGTGGTGGAGGACGAGCCCAAGGCCCGCACCATCGTCTCCTTCCGTCAGGAAAAGGCCAAGCAGGCCGCCCAACAGAAGCAGCGCGCCACCCTCGAGACCCTGTTCAGCACCCTCAAGGACGGCCAGGTCAAGGAGCTCGCGCTCATCATCAAGGCCGATACCCAGGGCTCCGTCGAGTCTCTGGTGGGTCAGCTGGAGCGCCTCAGCACGGGGAAGGTCCGGGTGCGCATCATCCACAGCGCCGCCGGTACCGTCACCGAGAACGATGTGCTCCTTGCCGAGGCCTCCAAGGCCACCATCATCGGCTTCCACACCAAGGCCGAGAAGAAGGCCCAGGACCTCGCCCACGAAGAGGGTGTGGACCTGCGCTTCCACGACATCATCTACAAGGTCACGGAAGAGATCGAGCAGGCCATGGTCGGCCTCCTGGATGCCACCGACAAGGAGACCATCCACGGCCTGGCAGAGGTTCGCCAGCTGTTCAAGATTGGCCGTGTGGTCATCGCTGGCTCCTTCGTCACCGAAGGCAAGGTCCAGAAGGGCTACAAGGTCCGAGTCAAGCGGGGCGAAGACACGGTCTTCGAGGGCGCCCTCAAGAGCCTCAAGCGCTTCAAGGAGGACGTGGCCGAGGTCAAGAATGGCCTCGACTGCGGCATCCTCATCGAGGGCTACGACGAGCTCAAGGAAGGCGATCTCCTCGAGTTCTTCAGCCGGGAAAAGGTCATCGCCACCACCCTCAGCTAAGCTGCTCCGCAGCTGCCATCAGGGACCCGCAGTGCGGGTCCCTTTTTTTGTCTCCTTGCCCTGGGCCAGGGGCTCGACAATTGCCAATTACAACAAATCGAGCCGGGCTCTGCACACTCTCTCCAACCCGTGGCTAGATAGACTTTGCACGCCCAGGGATGCCAGTTAACTGGCTGCTTTCTGCCCCCAGGTCGGAGCCCAAAACCAGGGCAGATGCGCTATCATGACTTCAACGTCTCCAACCAATCCCAAGCTCTTTCGACCCCCCCTGCGACCCGAACCTGAGCCCTCCCTGAGGCCAGGATCTCGGACCATTTTTACCCCCTTCAAGGAGAGGACCAGCCATGAGCAGTGAGATGTACGAACGGATGCGGGGCAACCCCAAATTCCAGGAGCTCGTAAAACGCCGAGGGCGCTTTGCCTGGACCATGTCGGCCATCACCCTGGTGATGTTCTATGGCTTCGTGCTGGTGGTGGCGTTCAAGCCCGCCGCGCTCGGCCAGCCCATTGCACAGGGCTCCATGCTGACCGTCGGCGTGGTCGTCGAGTTCTTCATGTTCGTCTTCTTCTGGATCCTGACCGCGATCTACGTGGTCCGGGCCAATGGCGAGTTCGACTCGCTGACCCAGGAAATCATCGCGGAAGCCCAGAAGGAGGGGAAGTAATGCGCCGTCTGACCCGCATCGCAACCACCCTCGGCCTGCTCGGCGCCTCGGCGCTGGCCTATGCTGGCCCCGCTCTGGATGGCATCCAGGCCAAGTCCCCCACCAACTGGCACGCCATCGGCATGTTCTGTCTCTTCGTGGCCCTCACCATGGGGATCACCTACTGGGCCTCGGGCCGCACCAAGTCCACCGCTGACTTCTACACGGCGGGCGGCGGCATCACCGGCTTCCAGAACGGTCTCGCCATCGCTGGCGACTACATGTCTGCCGCGACCCTGCTGGGTCTGAGCGCCATGGTCTACACCCAGGGCTATGACGGCTACATCTACATGCTGGCCTTCTTCGCCGGCTGGCCAATCATCCTGTTCCTGATGGCCGAGCGCCTGCGGAACATGGGCAAGTTCACGTTCTCAGACATCACCGCCTATCGCCTCGACCAGGGCAAGGTGCGCACCATGGCGGCAATCTCCTCGCTGACCGTGGTCTGCTTCTACCTGCTGGCCCAGATGGTCGGCGCCGGTCAGCTCATCAAACTGCTCTTCGGCCTCGACTACAACATCGCCATCTTCGCGGTCGGCCTGCTGATGATGGTCTACGTGATCTTCGGCGGCATGGTGGCCACCACCTGGGTGCAGATCATCAAGGCCTGCATGCTGCTCATCGGCGGCACCCTGGTCATGGTCCTGGCCATGAGCAAGTTCGGCTTCTCCTACCAGAACCTCATGCAGCAGGCCATGGCAGCCCACAAGCTGGGCCCCAAGCTGATGCATCCTGGCAGCCTCCTGGCTGACCCCGTGACCGCCATCTCCCTGGGCCTGGGCCTCATGTTCGGCACCGCCGGCCTGCCCCACATCCTCATGCGGTTCTTCACCGTCACCAACGCCAAGGAAGCCCGCAAGTCCGTGCTCTACGCCACGGGCTTCGTGTCCTACTTCTTCAATGTGATCTTCCTCATGGGCTTGTGCGCCATGATCATCGTCGGCAAGAACGGTGCCTTCTTCACCGACGGCCAGGTGGGCGTCGTGGGCCCTGCCGCCAAGCTCATCGGTGGCGGCAACATGGTCGCCATGCACCTGGCCAAGGCCGTGGGTGGCAACATGCTGCTGGGCTTCCTGGCGGCGGTCGCCTTCGCGACCATCCTGGCGGTGGTGTCGGGTCTGGCCCTGGCGGGTGCTTCTGCCATCAGCCACGACCTCTATGCCCGCGTCATCATGAAGGGCAAGGCCTCGGAAGCCACGGAGATCAAGGTCTCTCGCGTGGCCACCATCTGCCTCGGCTTCGTCGCCATCGTCCTCGGCATCCTGTTCGAGAAGCAGAACATCGCCTTCATGGTGGGCCTCGCCTTCGGCGTGGCTGCGGCGGCCAACTTCCCCGTCCTCATCCTCTCCATGTTCTGGAAGGGCCTGACCACCCGCGGCGCCCTCTGGGGTGGCTACGGTGGCCTCATCTCCGCCGTGCTCTTCGTGCTGTTCTCCAAGTCGGTGTGGGTGGACGTGATCCACATGCCCAAGGCGCTCTTCCCCTACACCCAGCCCGCCCTCTTCGCCATGCCCATCGCCTTCGGCCTGGCCTACATCTTCTCCAAGCTGGACGGCAGCGACCGCGCCAAGGCCGAGATCGAGGCCTTCGAGGACCAGTACGTGCGTGGCCAGACGGGCTTCGGCGCCAGCGGCGCCACCACCAAGCACTAGGCTTCAGCGCCGTCAGGCGCACACAAGAAAAGGCCGGGGGAAACCCCGGCCTTTTCTATTCATGAAAGAAAACCACTCTCGCAGAGAAAGGACGAGAAGGCGGAGGGCCGCAGAGGAAGACTCTGAATGCCTCAGCGACCTCTGCTTGCCCTGCGCCCCTCTGCGCCCCTCTGCGAGAGTGGTTTTTCTCTAGAAGTGCGAGTGCCCATCGCCTCCGGTGAGGTTGGCCACCTGGCGGTCGGGGTGCCCTGCGCGGCAGAGGCCGGCCTGGTCCTGGATGCCCGCCTGGGTCAGGAAGGGGAGCAGGCGCTGGAAGACCTGGGCGGTGACGTAAGCGTCGCCGATGGCGGAGTGGGCGGCTTCCACAGGGATCTCAAAGGCCTGGGCCAGGTCGAAGAGGCTGGGTGCTGTGGCCTCCAGGGCAAAGGCCGGGTGCTCGGTGGCCCGGCGCCGAAGCCAGCCGTAGAGGGCCAGGGTGTCCACGGCCCGGTTCGCCAAGGGCCTCCCCCGCAGACGCTTGGCATCCCGGTTCAGGAAGGCCAGGTCGATGGCGATGCAGTGCCCCACCAGGATGCTCTCGCCCAGGTACTCCAGGAAAGCCCCCAGAATCCCATCGATGGTCGGCATCTCCTCCAGCTGGGAGGGGGTGATCCGGTGCACCACCACGGTGCGGCCGTCCAGGGTTGCACCGGGCCTTACAAGCCGCTGGAAGGTATCGCCCAGGGCGATGCGCCCGCCCCGCATGCGGAGGGCGCCGATGGACACGATGTCATCCTTCCGGTCATCCAGACCGGTCAGCTCGGTGTCGAGGACCGTGAAGGGGATGGCCTCCAGCGGACGCTGGGCTTCGGGGTTGCGCCCCCGCCACAAGCCCCGCCAGACCTCCGTGAAGCCCATGGTCCCGCCTCAGAAGATGAAGGCCTTGTAGCGGTCCATGACCATGTCCTGGACCTTGATGATCAAGCGGAAGGTGTTCTTCAGCGACTGCCGCTCCAGGCTGCTCAGCGCATCCAGGCGAATGAAGTTGTCGATGGACTTGCCCGCCTCCATGAGCCGGTACTGATGGTGAACCCGCAGCAGGGCAATGAACTCGAAGGCCTGCTCCAACTCGTCCACCAGGTCCGACAGCAGGGACCTGCCACCCCGCAGGCCCTCCAGGCGCTCCACGGTGGAGGCGAAGCGAAGGCCCTTCTCCAGCGCAAAGAGCCGGGCAATGTCGACCAGAGGTGCCACGGCCTTGATCTTCAGGTTCAGGCCATCCTTGTGCTCGCCACTGCGCTCCACCGCGACCGTCCCGAAGAACCCCAGCGGTGGCCTGTTGTGTACCAGCATGTTGGCCAGGAACCCCATGAAGGCCGGATAGTCAGCCAGCAGCGTGCCCATGTGCTCCCGCAGCTCCCAGGCCAGGGACTCATCCCCGTAGAGGGGCCTGAAGTCGAAGAAGATGAGCGACTTCAGAACGGCCTCTGGGGACGGCTCTGAGATCCAGCTGGTGAAGTAGCGCTTCCACTGCGCCAGGGGCTGGCGCCACTCCGGGTTGCTGGCCATGTAGAAGGCTGGGCAGCGCTCAAAGCCGCAGGCCTCAAGGCCTTGCTGCATGAAGAGTGAGAAGCGGCGGAAGTAGTCCTCCACCTCGGCCCGCTGGCCTTCCTCCACATCCGCATAGACCAGCGCATTGTCCTGGTCCGTCCGGAAGGTCTGCTCCTTGCGGCCCTCGCTCCCAAGGGCCAGCCAGCAGTAGGCCACCGGGGGCGGCCCCAGCTCCCGCTCGGCCAGCTCCAGGACACGGCGCACCACGCGGTCATTGAGCTCGGAGATGATGCGGATGATGTTGGCGGCCTTGGCCCCCTCCCGCAGCAGCCCACCGATGATGGTGAGCACCTTCTGAGACACGGGGACCAAGCCTTCCAGGGTGGTCTGCCGCTCGATGTCCTCGGAGAAGGCGAGCGGGCTGCGGCCCTGGAGCAGCATGAAGTCGTGGTTGGTGACCACGCCCAGGATGCCGCCATCCCGGGTCACAGCCACGTGGTGGATGTTGCCCTGAAGCATCTTCAGAACGACCTCGAAGCAGGGGTCTTTCTCATCCACGGTCACCACGGGATGGCTCATCACCTCCGAGACCGGCTGGTCGTAGGAGGCGCCCTGGGCCACCACCTTGGAGCGGAGGTCCGTGTCCGTAAGGATGCCTAGGGGCTCCCCTGCGGGTCCGGTCACCAGGGCAGCACTGCGGCGGGCCGAGACCATCTTCTTGGCGGCGGTCCGCACCGTGGCATCCGGGGGCACCATCACCGTGCCCTGGCGGCAGATCTCTCCCACCTGGGCCGTGAACAGCAGGTGGTCGCTGCTCCCCAGGAACAGGCTCTTGCCCTGGATCTCCCGGGAGGTCATGTCCACGTACTTGGTGAGGTGGAACTGCAGCAGGTATTCCGCCACGGCGGGATGACTCACCACCAGCTCGTTGAGGCGCTCCTTGGGGAGCAGGTAGCAGAGGGTGTCCTGGATGGCGGTGATGGTGGTTTTTTGGTGGCCGCCCATGAGGGACACGAGACCGAAGGACTCGCCCGCCTCCCGGTAGTCCACCACCACCTCATCGCCGCCGCCCTTGGGCCGGAGCGTGATCTTCACCACCCCCTTCTGAATGATGTGCAGGGCATCCCCCGCAGAGCCCTCCTGCTGAAGGATCACCGTGCCCTTGGGATGGAACACCAGGGACAGGCTCTGGGCCACGCTCCGCAGGGCGGGGGCCTCCAGGAACTGGAAGGGGGGCACCTGGGACAGGAACCGGACCGCCTCGTCGATCAGCATCGTCCCACCCAGAAGAAGGGGGAAGCCGGTCCCCCAGAGCCGTCCTTTGGTCCGCTAAACATACCACCCACAGGGCTCTGCCCTCTGCTTCAGGGCTTCTTCCCGAAGTGTTTCGCCAGGGCTTCGGCATAGGCCCGCAGGCTGGCCTGCCGGGCGGCCGCCTCCGTCCGCACGCCTGGCGGCAGCGGGCGCACGTAGGGGCGATAGTCCAGGTAGGCACCGTTCTGGCGTGCAATCACCTGCTCGAGAGGGGCCGGGTTGCGCTCCAGGACCTCCCAGTCGCTCCGGAAGGTCCAAGGCAGGTAGCCCATCTCCTTCAGCTGAGCCTGGTTGCTTGCGTAGTGGGAGGGTCCGTAGGCCAGCCCCCCGAGTAGGCCGAGGCCTGCGCCGATGGGCACGGCGGGTACGCCGAGGATCCCCGCATAGAGCGGCAGCAAGCCCCCGGCGAGGAGGCCAGTACCCGCCGTGGCTGCCCAGGTGGACACCAGTCCTTGCTGCTCATAGGCATTCCGTCCTCCCTGCAGGGTCAGCCGGAACACCCGGTACGGCACCGGAAGAGGGTCGGGAGCGGCCGCTGGCACCCCGAACCCCTCCGCCAGCTGGGCCGCGAGTGCCTGCTCCTCCTCAGGGGTGGCGCCATCGACTTTCAGGATGACTTCCACCCTATGGATGGGTTGCTCCCGCAGGGCTGTCTCGGGGCGCTTGCAGCCAGACCCCAAGAGCAGCAGAGGAACCAGCAGCATGGCCAGGGCATGGGTAGGTCTGCAGTAGCCAGGCATCGGACCTCCCGGGGGCAATCCTAGCATCCGGCTTCCGCCGGCCACCACGGGGTGCGCTAAGCTGGAGCCATGCGCCCTGCCCCCTCCCGCTCTCGCGGATTCACACTCATCGAGCTCGTGGTGATCATGACCATCCTGGCCCTGCTGGCCACGGTGGGGCTGGCGGGCTACCGCCACAAGACCACGGTGGCTCGAGAGGCCGTGCTCAAGGAGAACCTCTTCCAGATCAACCATGCGCTGGAGCAGCACCGGGCGGATCGCGGCAAGTATCCCTCCAGCCTCGGCCCCCTGCGGGACCTGGGCTACCTGCGGGACATCCCCTGGGACCCCATGACCCAGTCCCGGGACACCTGGCAGACGGAGCTGGAGCCCCCGGATCCCGACAACCCGGATGCCGAGCTGGGCGTCTTCCGAGTGCGCAGCGGCAGCACCGACAAGGGCTCCAACCAGATTCCCTATAACGAGTGGTAGGGGCCCGCTGCCCCTGCACTCCCGGCCCGCCGAGGGCCTCTACCCGACGGAACCCATGACTCCCAAAGCCCTCCGCCGCGTTGATCTTCTGTCCCGCATGGCGCTGCTCCTCTGGGCCGGCGCCGCCCTGGGCTTTGGCATCGCCATGGCCCCGCTCCTCTTCCGGGAGCTGCCCAGCCGGGATGTGGCGGGCCGCATCGCCGGACTCGTCGTTGAGCGCCTGGACTGGGCCGCCTGGCTGGCCTTTGCCCTCGCCGGGCTCAGCTGGGTGGGCCGCTGGATGGCCGAGATGGAGAAGGACACCATTGGCCCCATCCAGCTCTGGAGCGCCGCCCTCCTGGTGGCCCTGCTCGCCTGCCTGGCCAGCAGCTTCATCGTGACGCCCAAGGTCCGGGACATCCGCGCCCGCATCAATGCTCCCGTAGAGAGCCTCGCTCAGGACCACCCGGATCGGGTGCGCTACAACAAGGCCCATGGAGCCAGCCGCAACCTGTTCTTCCTCCGCATCCTCCTGGCCCTGGGCCTGGGGGCCACCGTGGGCCTGATGCCCCTGGTAGAGAAGAAACCCGAGCCGGTCCCAGAGGCCTGAGCCCAGCGGGACTAGTCGGCCAGGGTGGCCTCGGTCTCGCCCTGGGCCAGCTCCCAGGTCTCGAGCTCTCGGGGCTGAGCCGGTCCCGGGATGAGCTCCCGCAGCCAGGTGCGCACCTCGTCCAGGCCCGTTCCTTCGGTGGCTGAGATCTGGGCGGCACCGGGATGGCGACGGCGCAGGTCCAGGCGCTGGGGCCGGTGCAGTCGGTCCACCTGGTTCAGAATCAGCAGGCGGGGCTGAGCCTCCACCCCCTCCGGCTCACAGCCAATCTCTCGCAGGGTAGCTCCCACGACCTTCAGGTGGTCCTCCAGGTCCGGGTGGGCGGCGTCAGCCACCACCAGCAGGGCATCCGCCGTGCGGACCTCTCCGAGGGTGCTACGGAAGGCCGCCACCAGCTGGTGGGGCAGCTTGCGGATGAAGCCCACGGTGTCGGCCACCAGGCAGTGCCGGGGCAGCAGGGTGCCCTCCCCGGTCTCTGGGTTGAAGTCCTGGCCCAGCCAAGCTTTGCGCGTGGTGGTGTCAAGGGTGGCGAAGAGCAGGTCCCGGGGCTCTCCTTCACCCGTTAGAGCGCGGAGCAGGCTGGTCTTGCCAGCGTTGGTGTAGCCCACCAGGGCCACCCGGGGCAGGCCGGTGGGCCGCCCCTCTCGCTGGGTCCGACGGACCTGCTCGAGGTGGATGAGCTCTCGTTTGAGCTGGCTGATGCGGGTGCGGGTGATCCGCCGGTCCACCTCGATCTGGGTCTCTCCTGGACCACCCCGCAGGCCCACACCACCGCCCTGGCGCTCCAGGTGGGTCCAGGCGCCCTTGAGGCGGGGCAGCTCGTACTCGCACCGGGCCAGCTCCACCTGGGCCTTGGCCTCCCGGGTCTGGGCCCGCTGCTCGAAGATGCTCAGGATGAGACCCGTGCGGTCGAGGCAGATCAGGCCGGTGAGCTTCTCGATGGCGTTCACCTGGCTGCCACTCAGCTCGTCGTCGCAGATGAGGTGGCGGACCCCCTGGCGCTCGGCCTCCGCCGCCAGGGCTTCCAGCTGGCCTGAGCCATAAAAGGTCCGAGGGGCCACCTGGGGACGCCGGAGAACCCGCCGGGTGCCCGCTTCAAAGCCGCAGCTGCGGGCCAGCTCCGCCAGCTCGAGCAGGTGGTCCTGGATGCGTTCTTCCCGGTCCTCGGGGCCTTGGCGGGCGATGAGTAGGCAGCGGGGAGGCGTGGAATCCATATCGCTCAACCTGCCCGTCCTGGGGCCAATAATCAAGCCCCCCCCAGGAAGGACGATGGGTTCAGTGGGGAGCCCCGCCTTCATGGCCATGTTCGGATCGAAAAAAGCTAAGCCATCGGAGGGATCCGAACTTGTCCTGGCCTACCTGGAGGATGCCCAGCGGGTTCGGGCCCCTCTGCTCATGGTGGATGCCCGGGACCGGGAGGTCTCCGCCACCCTGGTGTCCGTAATGGAAGACAAGGTCATCCTGGCCCCCCAGGGTGCCCTGACCATCGACAAGGGCGCGCCCCTGGCCTTAGTGCTGGTGCTGGAGGGACTGCGCTTCCGCTTGCCCACCCGGCTACTCGAAAGCAAGCAAGGCTCGGCCACGGTGGAGCTGCCCTCGGAGATTGTTCTGGCCGAGCGTCGCAAACGCCCCCGGGCCCGCATCAACGCCCGGGAAGGAGCCACGGTGACAGCCCTGACAGGGCTCTTTGATGGCGTCGGCATCACCGGGACCCTGGAGAACATCTCCGAGACCGGCTTCTCCGTGCGGGTGGACCGGGCGATGGAGGTCAAGACCCAGCGCAAGATGCACATGGGGCCGAACCTGATGCCCCCGGGGCAGGCCCTGATGCTGGTCAAGCTGGCCAAGCTGCCCAAGTGCCCCACGCTGGAACTGGAAGGCACCGTGGTCCACCTGGATGCGTCTTCCGGCCTCGTCATTGGCATTGCGTTCGAGAAGGGCAAGGAGGGCCTCCTGGCCCCTGTGCGCAGCCTCGTGGCGGGTCGCACGGGTGCCATCCCCACCAC
>CAITBU010000338.1 GCA_903890595.1 uncultured Holophagaceae bacterium
AGCGCCAGGGCTGAGGCCCTCGCGGTCGTCGTGGAGCACCTCAAAGCCCGCGGCCTCCAGGTCCTGCTCCACCTGAGTGGCCACCGCGGACACTTCGGGACTGGCGGGATCCAGGCAGACGAGGTGCACCTGGTAGGGGGCGATGGGCCAGGGCCAGATGATGCCGTCCGCATCGAAGTTCTGCTCGATGGCGGCGGCCACGGTGCGCGTGATGCCGATGCCGTAGCACCCCATGACCATGGGGTTTTCTTTGCCCTGCTCATCCAGGAAGGTGCAGGACATGGCCTTCGAATACTTGATGCCCAGCTTGAAGACCTGCCCCACCTCGATGCCGCGGAAGGCCTGGTAGTGGCCACCGCCGCAGCGGGTGCAGGTGTCGCCCTCGGCGGCCATGCGCAGGTCCGCGAAGGTGCAGCCCGGCAGGTCCCGGGCGGGATCCAGGCCGAAGTGGTGGTAGTCCGTGCGGTTCGCGCCGCAGGTGAGGTTGACCGCGCCCTCCAGGCTGCTGTCCACCAGCAGGCGCACACCGCTCAGGCCCACGGGGCCCATGAAGCCGGTCTTGGCGCCGGTAAGGGCCTCGGCCTCATCCAGGGGCAGCAGCTCCAGCTCCGCGGCGGCCACGAAGTTTTTGACCTTCACGGGATTGACCTCATGGTCCCCCCGCAACACGGCGCCCACCAGCTTCACGGCGCCATTGGGGTAGGTCACGCGGTAGAGGAAGAACTTGCTGGTCTGCGCGAGGGGCATGCCGTCGTGCTCCCCATCCTTCATCCCCGCCGCCTGCTCCACCTGGCCAACCACTCCCGGCGTACAAAAGTGATCTTTTATTAGCGCTTTTCCATCTCCGAAATTGCCGCCAGGCAATTTCGGAGCCTCCGTCTTCTCGATATTGGACGTGTAATCACACCCATCGCAGCTGAGGATGGCGTCCTCGCCGCTGCCGGCCAGCACATGAAACTCGTGGGTGAAGCTGCCGCCGATGGCGCCGCTGTCGGCTTCCACGGGGCGGAACTTCACGCCCAGGCGGCCGAAGATCCGCTTGTAGGCGTTGAACATGGCCCAGTACTCGCGGTCAGCGCAGGCGTCATCCGCATGGAAGGAGTAGCCATCCTTCATGGTGAACTCGCGGCCCCGCATGAGACCGAAGCGGGGGCGCCGCTCGTCCCGGAACTTGGTCTGAATCTGGAACAGGTTCTGGGGCAGCTGCTTGTAGCTGCGGACGTTCCTGCGGACGATGTCCGTGATCACTTCCTCGTGGGTGGGCCCCAGGCAGAAGTTGTAGAAGTCCCGCTCGTCCGGCTGCTCGCCCCTGGCGCGGCGCTCCGCCAGGTCGGCTTTGGCTTTGCGGTCGCAGAAGCGGAGGAGCTCATCGCCGTAGAACTTCCAGCGGCCGCTCTCCTGCCACAGCTCGGCGGGCAGCACGGCGGGCATGAGCAGCTCCTGGCAGCCGTCCTTGGCCAGCTCCTCGCGGACGATCTCTTCGAACTTCCGGATGCTGCGGAAGGCCAGCGGCAGGTAGCTGTAGATGCCAGCCGCCACCTTCTGGATCATGCCGGCCCGCATCATGAGCTGCTGGCTCACCACATCGGCGTCCCGGGGCGTCTCGCGGAGGGTCTGGATCAGGAGCTTGGACTGCTTCATGGGAACCTCAAACCTTCAAGTCTAGCCGAGCAACCCCTGGACCAGCACGCTCGCCCGCTTGCCGTCGAAGGCCGCGCCGTGGGCCGCCTGCAGGGCCTTCATGACCAGCCCCATGTCCTTGCGGGTGAGGGCTCCGCTCGCCGCGATGGCGGCCTTCACCGCCGCCTCCAGCTCCGGGCCTTCCAGCATGGCCGGCAGGTAGGGCAGGAGCAGGGTGATCTCGGCGCGCTCCTGGGCGGCGCGCTCCATCTGGCCCACCTTCTCGAACTGCTCGATGCTGTCCTCCCGGGACTTCACCAGCCGCTTGAGGACGGCGATGGCATCGGCCTCGGAGATGGTGCCCTGGGGGCCCAGGCCCTTGGCCACGGCCTCGTTCTTGTAGGCGGTCAGGGCCATGCGCAGCACCTGGGTGCGGGCCGCATCCCGGGCGAGCATGGAGGTCTTCAGGTCGGCGGTCAGTCGGTTCAGCATTGTTTCTCCTTGGTGCCCCGACGCAAGAACGGGCGCCTTGCGGCGCCCGTTCATACATCCAGAGCGGCGCGGCTCAGGCCTTGTCGAACTTGATCACTTCCACGGGGCAGCTGGCGGAGGCGGCCTCGATGGCGGCTTCCAGGTCCGTGCCGTTGCTGCCGGAGAGGGGGCTCTGCTCGTCCCGGTTCTCGGAGTCCACACCATCTTCGCGGACGGCGCCGTTGACGTTGCAGCTGGTGTCGGTGACGTGGAACACTTCGGGGCACTCGGCCTCGCAGGCGTTGCACACGATGCAGCCTTCTTCGATCCAGACTTTGGTGATGGCCATGGTGATCTCCTCAGTTTGCGTGGGTGGCCCGGCTGGGCAGATTCAATAAACTACCATCCGCTCCGCCCCAATTCCAAGCGTCCACTCCCTTCCCCGGCCATGGGAGACTGGACTTGTGACGGAGGTCCGGCCATGCGCCTGAAGGAAACCGGGATCCTGGCCCGCATCCGGGTACTGCTCCCGGGCGGGGAGGACCTCCTGGACGACTGCGGGGTCCTGCCCACGCCGCCGCCGGGCCAGCAGCTGCTGGTGACCACGGACCTCATGGAGTCCGACCGGCACTTCCGGCTGGCCTGGCACCCCCCCGCCCTCCTGGGCCGCAAGCTCCTGGCGGTGAACCTTTCGGACCTGGACGCCTCCGGCGCCACCCCCTTCGGCTACACCCTGACCTTGGCCCTGGGTCCCGAGATCGACGCTGACTGGCTGGAGGCCTTCCTCGCGGGCCTGGCCGAGGCCAGTCGCCGGGCCGGTGTGCGGGTCCTGGGGGGGGACACGGTGGGCCGCTCCGAGGGCCTGGGCCTGGGGCTGACCGCCTTCGGCTGCGCCACCCGCTGGCTCCGCCGGGACGGCCTGCAGCCCGGGGACACCCTCTACCTGGATCAGCGGCCCGGGGCCAGCCTGCGAGGCCTCCGCAAGCTCCAGGCTGGCCAGCGCTGGGACCCCGCCCGCCCCGATCCTGACCTGGCCGCCCACTTAGCTCCCGAACCCAACCTGGGCCTGGGCGTCCGGCTGGCGGCCCTGCCCGAGGTTCATGCCTGCCTGGACCTGTCCGATGGCCTGAGCCGGGACCTGCGCAACCTGGCCGAGGCCTCGGGGGTCACCATCGCCGTGGACCCGGGCCTGGACGGCGAAGCCCTGGAGGGCGGCGAGGACTACGCCCGCTGCTTCGGGAGTGCCCTGCCCCAGAGCGACCTGGAAGCCCGCCTGGGCCTGCCCCTAATCCCGGCGGGCCGGGTGTTAGCCAGAGGGGAAGCCGCCCTGCTGGCCTATGATGGGACTTCCCTCCTGCCCCTCCCGGACCTCAGCTTCGACCACTTCCGCCCATGACCCTTGCCCCCGAGACCCCCAGCCCGGCTCCCGCCGGACCGCCGACCTACTCCCTGCGAGGGCTGTGGGGCCGCCTGAAGGGGCACATCCTGCACCCCGAACTCAGCCCCGAGCAGGTGGCCTGGAGCTTTGCCCTGGGCTTCTCCATCGCCTGGAACCCCCTGCTGGGGCTGCACAGCGCCATGGTGTTCCTGTTCTGCGTGATCTTTCGCAGGCTGCACCGCCCCCTGATGATCATGGCGATGCTGGTCAACAACCCCTGGACCGTGGTGCCCATGGCCACGCTCAGCACCTGGTTGGGCAACCTGCTCCGGGGCCGCACCGGCGGTGCCAACCTGATCCGGGTGGAGTGGCATCAGATCGGCTGGCGCAGCTTCCTGACCTGGGACGGCTTCGACGCCATGACCACCATGCTCCGCCCGGTGCTGAAGTCCTACCTCCTCGGCGGAACCCTCCTTACCCTTCTGGCCCTGCCTGTCGGATACTTCTTCATGCTGTGGCTGGCCCAGCGGCTGCGCCGCATCCACTGGCCGCACCTCCACCACCCTGCCCACGCCCACCCCGACATCCCCCCCGGAGCTTGATCCCATGGACATGCGCTTCCTCATGAAACAGGCCCAGCAGATGCAGGCCAAGCTGGCCGAGACCCAGGCCAGCTTGCGGGTCGAAGGCACCGCCGGCGGCGAGCTGGTCAAGGTCACCCTCAACGGCACCAAGGAGCTGGTGGGTCTCTCCATCGCCAAGGACGCCATGGATCCCGAGGATCCCTCCATGCTTGAGGACCTGCTGCTGGCGGCCTTCCGCGATGCGGGGGCCAAGGTGGACGAGGCCATGAAGAAGCAGATGGGTGGTCTGGGCGCGGGCCTCGGTCTGCCGGGCATGGGCTTGTAATGAAGCTCCCAGCGCCCCTGGAGGCTGTGGTGGAGAGCCTCCAGAAGCTGCCGGGCGTGGGCGTCAAGTCGGCCCAGCGCATGGCCCTGCACCTGCTCAAGGAGGGGCCCGCTGCCATGGCCCACCTGTCCCACTTGCTCCAGCAGGCCGCGGACAAGGTTGGCTTCTGCCAGATCTGTGGCGCCTTCACCGACCAGCCCACCTGCCCCATCTGCCTGGACCCCCGGCGGGATCCGGCCTGTCTCGTCATCGTGGCCGAAGCCTCCAACGTGCTGAGCTTTGAGCGCAGCGGCCACTTCCGGGGCCGGTACCACGTGCTCGGCGGACTCATCTCGCCCCTGCGCGGTGTGGGCCCCGATCAGCTGCGCGTCCGGGAGCTGCTGAAGCGCCTGGAGGACAGCACCATCCAGGAAGTCATCCTGGCCACCAACCCCACCGTGGACGGCGAGACCACCGCCAGCTGGCTGGCCCGCATCCTGGACCCCGTCGGCATCCGCATCACCCGCATCGGCCTCGGCCTACCCATCGGCAGCGACCTCGAATACGCCGACGAGCTGACCCTCGACCGCGCCATGGAAGGGCGTCGGCCTTTGTGATCTGGTTTTGAGAAAAGAAAAAGAAAAAGATCCAACGCGAAGACGCAAAGACGCGAAGAAAAGCGAAGAAGAACAAACAAAGGCTAACCACGGAGACAGAAAGACCACGAAGAAGAACAGGGTGCTTTTCTTCGTGGTCTTAGTGGTCTTCGTGGTTAATTTCTTTTCTTTTTCATTTTTTGCGTCTTCGCGTCTTCGCGTTGGATCAGTTGCTTTTCACGACCCTAGTACCGAACGCTCACATCGCCGTTGGCCCAGGCTTGGCAGGCTAGGCGCTGGTCGGGGGCGGCTTTGAGGACTTGGAGCACGCGGGCTTCGGCGGTGCCGGGGGGGCTGAGATGCTCGGCTCCTGCTTCCACGGTCACGATGCAGGTGCCACAGCGGGCGTGGCCGCCGCAGCGGTGGGTGAGAGGCACGGGGGCCTGGAGGGCCGCAGAGAGGAGAGAGCTCTCCCGCTCGCACTCGGTGGTGCCTTCGACTTTTCCGTGGAATTTTAATGTGGTCATCGATGACTCGCAAGTAAACAAAGGACTGGGGATATCCTGCCACTTCAGGGTAACAGAGCGGGCCGCCCCAGGTGGGCTTTCGCGGTGCCCAGGAAGCGGGCTCGGGCCAGGGCATGCACCACCACGGGCGCCGGATAGCCACTCTGGGCCTGCAGGGCCGCCGGGGCCTTCCAGGGCTCGTGGATGACGGCGGTCGGATAGGCCGCCAGCTCTGGGACCCAGCGCCGGACGTAGGCGCCATCAGGGTCGAACCGCTGGCCCTGGGCCACGGGGTTGAAGATGCGGAACCAGGGCTGGGCGTCGCAGCCGCAGCCGGCACTCCACTGCCAGCCGCTGCTGTTGGCGGCCCAGTCGCCGTCCGTGAGCCAGCGCAGGTAGTGGGCCTCGCCCCGGCGGTAGTCCAGCAGCAGGTGCTTGGTCAGAAAGCTGGCGGCCACCATCCGGGCGCGGTTGTGCACGAAGCCCTCGGCCCGCAGCTGGCGAGCGGCGGCATCCACCACGGGATAGCCCGTGCGCCCCTCGACCCAGGCCGTCCAGGTGGCCTCATCATCCCGCCAGGGGAAGCCCTGGAAAGCCGGCCGGAAGGGCTGGGTCAGCAGCTCCGGCCAGGCGTGCAGCAGGTGGTGACTGAACTCGCGCCAGAGCAGCTCATTGAGGTAGGCCCGCCCACCGCCCCCGGCCCCGGCCCCGGCCGCAGCCACGGCCACGGCCTGCCACACGGTGCGCACCGAGAGGGTGCCGAACTTGAGGTCCGCGCTCAGCCGCGAGGTGCCCGGCTGATCCATGCGGTCCCGCCCCTCGCTGTAGCCCGCCAGGGCACCCTCCACGAAGGCCCGCAGGCGCGCCCGGCCTGCGGCCTCGCCGCCGGTCTGCAGGGCGGGGTTGGGCACCAGGCCCAGGGCCTCGAGGGTGGGGATGGCCACGGTCTCAGCCTGCAGGCCGGTTGGCAGCGGCGGCAGGCGCAGCGGCGCAGGCAGGGGCTGGCCCGGCTCCAGGCGGGCGCTGCAGGCCCGGGCGAAGGGCGTGAACACCCGAAACATCCCATCCTGCCCCGTGCGTACCGAGCCCGGGGGCAGCAGGGTCTCGCCTTCGCAGCAGCGGAAGGCGATGCCCTCGTGGCCCAGGGCCGCCTCGACCCGGTGGTCCCGCTCCTGGGCGAAGGGCTCCACCCACCGGTGCGCCAGCACCTGATCCGCCTGCCACAATGCCGCCAGGCGGGGCACCACCTCCACGCTGCGGCCCGGCACCACCAGCAGGCGAGAGCCCAGGCCTGCCAACGTGGCCGCCAGCTCGGCCAGCGAGGCCAGCAGGAACTGCATGCGGTGGGGCAGGTCCCGGGCCCGCTCCGGGGCAAAGAAATAAGGGTCCAGCACGAAGAGCGGGAGCACCTCGCCGGCGGCCGCAGCCTCCACCAGCGGGCCGTGGTCCGCCACACGAAGATCCTTGCCTCGGAACCAGACGATGGAGCGCATGGTTCCGAGGGTAACCGAGGCCCGGTTCGCAGGATCCACGCGCCCTCCAAGGGCTGGTAAATTATGCGGTTGGGTGTCACAATACCAATCCAGGGTCCCGCCCCCGTCCCCTGGAGGAACACATGTCCTGGAAACGCCTTCTGGGCCTTGCGGCCGCTGTAGCCGTGGCTCATCCCCTGGTGGCCCAGGGTACTGCCCCCGTGAACGATTCAGGCGCGACGGCCTGGCTGCTCACCTCCACCACCCTGGTGCTGCTCATGGTGCCGGGCCTGGCGCTGTTCTACGGCGGCCTGGTGCGCACCAAGAATGTGCTGGGGACCATGATGCACTCCTTCGCCGCCATGGCCGTGGTGGGCGTGCTGTGGGCCGTGGTGGGCTATGCCCTCAGCTTCGGCCCCAACGCCCTGGGTGGCCTCATCGGCTGGCGCAAGGACCTCCTCCTGCTGCGCGGCATCGACCAGACCATCCTACCAGCCGGGGTGCCGGAGTACGCCTTCGCCATGTTCCAGGGCAAGTTCGCCATCATCACGCCGGCCCTCATCGCTGGCGCCGTGGCCGAGCGCATCTCCTTCCGCGGGTGGCTGGCCTTCATCACGCTGTGGATCATCTTCGTGTACTGCCCCCTCTGCCACTGGGTGTGGGCCTCGGATGGCTACTTCTTCAACCTGGGGGCCAAGGGCGCCATCGACTTCGCCGGCGGCACGGTGGTGCACATCTCCTCCGGTGTGGGCGGCCTGGCGCTGGCCCTGTTCCTCGGCGCCCGCCACGGCTATCCCAAGACCGCCATGTCCCCCAACAACCTGACCTTCACCCTGCTGGGTGCGGGCCTGCTGTGGGTGGGCTGGTTCGGCTTCAATGCCGGGTCCTCCGTGGCCTCCAACCTGGACACCGCCCGGGCCCTCACGGTCACCCAAGTGGCTGCCGCAGCCGGTGCCCTCACCTGGATCCTCATCGAGACCATCCGGGACGAGAAACCCACCAGCCTGGGCATGGCCTCGGGCATCCTGGCGGGCCTGGTGGTGATCACCCCCGCCGCCGGTGTGGTGCAGGTGGGCGGGGCCTTGGCCCTGGGCGTCATCGCCGCCTGCTGCTGCTACAGCATGATCCTGCTCAAGAACCGCCTGGGCTACGACGACTCCCTGGACGCCTTCGGCATCCACGGCACCGGCGGCATCGTCGGTGCCATCGGCCTCACCTTCTTCATCCGGGACGCCTGGTGGGCCGAGGCCGCGGCCAAGGTTCCGGGCTGGGGCATCCTGGCTCAGCTCAAGGTGCAGGGCTTCGCTGTGCTGTGCACGATCCTCTTCTCCGTCGTGATGACCCTCATCATCGCTGCCCTGGTGCAGAAGTTCATTGGCTTCCGGGTCTCCGAGTCGGTGGAGAAGACGGGGCTCGATCATGAGCTCCACGGCGAGCGCGCCTACGGCCTGAACAACCTGAACTAAACGGGGACCACCATGAAACTCATCACCGCCATCATTCCCGAAGAGAAGCTCGACGAGGTGCGTGAGGCCCTCATCGACGCCGAGATCGAGCGCATCACCGTGCTGCGCGTGAGCGGCCACGGCCGCCAGCAGGAGATCACCGTCCAGCGCGGCAAGAAGGTTGTGCCGAACCTCATCCCCAAGGTGCAGATCACCATCGCCTGCAATGACGCCTTCGAGGACATCACCGTGGACACCATCATCCGCACCGCCCGGCATGGCGAGGGCAAGGTGGGCGACGGCAAGATCTTCGTCCAGGACCTCCAGGAGTGCATCCGCATCCGCACTGGAGAACGGGGCGGCCAGGCGATCTAGGCGCTAGCTGGCCCTGGGTGTGCGCCGCCGCTCCAGGTGCGGGGGACAGCTGTGGTTGCGGGCCCACTTCACGAAGTGGTAGTCGGCATTCATGAAGTGTTTCAGGAAGGCGGCCCGGGTCAGGCGCAGGAAGGTGGGTACCGGGATCTGCCCCGCCACCAGCGGCCGGAGCACCTCGAAGAGGCCGGTGCGCAGGTCCTCGTGGAGGACCGCATGGGCCGCCAGCCCGGGGTAGCCCAGGTCGGCCATGACCTGCTCTTCCCGGGCGAAGTGGGCCACCGCATAGTCGATCAGCTCGCCAATGACCCGGTTCAGCTCCGGCAGGTCGGCTTCCCGGCGCAGGTTACCCTGAGCTTGGACGAAGTTGAATAGCTCCAGGAGGCGGGCGTGCTCCCCATCGAGGGCGGGAGCCGTGCTCTGAAAAGCCCTCCGCCAACGCAACATCACCCCCTCCAAGACACCTGGAATCCATGTCTGAACATAGAACAGGGCTGGCATTGGTCAAGTGAATTAAATTGATTCACACGTGCTTGTATCGTTTTTTTCGGCTATTCCACCGCGGAGATCGCCAGCTTCCACAGCCCCGAGGGGTCGGAGTGCAGCAGCCACTCGGGCACGGCGGTGCGCCGGGTCCAGGCGCCCATCTCGAGCTCCTGATCCAGCTGCCCGGCACTCCAACCGGCGTAGCCCAGGAAGAGCCGGTAGCGGGCGGTGGGATCTCCCAGGAGGCCCTCCAGCAGGTCCTTCCGATGGCTCACAAAGTGGCAGAGGTCCACCACCGTGTCCTCGGCCTCCGGGAGTCCCCCCTGCACCAGCAGGATGCCCCGCTGGGGATCCACGGGACCACCCCGCCAGGCGGTGGCCTCATCCCGCCCCCAATAAGCGATGCCGCCCTCTGCGCCCACCTGGGCCAGGGGCAGCGGGAGGGGCCGGTTGAGAATCAGGCCCAGCGCCCCTTCCTCATCGTGCTCCACGAGCAGGATGACGGTGTGGAGGAAGTTGGGATCCAGCAGGGCCGGGCTGGCCACCAGGAGGCAGGGGGCTTCGTGAGTCATGATGCGGATGATGATAGCCCACCGGTCCAGGTAGGCTGGAGGGATGGCAGTCACCGCACCCTCCCACCTCGCCACCCTCCAGGAGGGCTGGGTCCTGCTGCGCCGCCACCCCGGCGAAGCCGCTGCGCTGACCGTGTTGGCCATGGTCCTGTCCCAGCTGGGACCGGCCCTGGAGCTGGCCGCCGGGGCCTCGCCCAGCCTCTTCCTGCAGCCCCTCTTCAGCTTCGCGGGCCTGCTGCCTCTGGAGATGTTCTTCATCCCCCGCCT
This sequence comes from uncultured Holophagaceae bacterium, assembly GCA_903890595.1. Classification (GTDB taxonomy): domain Bacteria; phylum Acidobacteriota; class Holophagae; order Holophagales; family Holophagaceae; genus Geothrix. The sequence goes on from CAITBU010000338.1 coordinate 10,074, forward strand.
GCAGGCTCACCTGGATGCGGAAACCCTCGACCTGGGGGGCAACCCGGCCAACGACTGGCGCGGCACCTTCGACCAGCGCTGGCTCCTGGCCTTTCTGGTGCGCCTGGGGATGAGCCTGGTGGTCGCAGCCGGCCTCCTCCTCTTCATCATCCCCGGGATTGTGCTGCTCACCCTGTTCGGCTGGGCACCCCTGCGCATGCTCCTGCGGGGCGATACCCCAGTGGCAGCCCTGCGCTGGAGCCAGGCCGCCATGGCCCGCCACTGGCCCCGCATCGTGCAGGCCGTGCTGGCCATGATGCTGGTGGCCCTGACCTACCAGATAGGCGCCAGCTGGATCCTGGACCGGGTGCTGCCACCCACGGACCCGGACCTGGGTCCCGGGGCTTGGCTGCGCCTTCGCCACCCCGCCTTCTGGCTCTTCAATCTGGTGGGCGGCGCCCTCAACCTGTGGCTCAGCTGCTCCCTGCTGGCCCTCTACCACCGCCTCGAAACGGCGGTGGCCGGGCGGCCCTAGTCCTCGTCCTGGAAGTAGCCCGGGTCCTCGACCTCGATGAGCGCTCCGGCCTCAAGCTGGGCGCGCTCCGCAGCCGTGAGGACCACCTCCGCCCAGCGCGGATCCGTGCGCCCGTTGAGGAAGTGCGCCGAAGGCTCCGCCGCCTCATAGGCCGCTTGGCTCTGCCAGAGGTGCACCCACCCCACATGGTTCACCCGGGCCCAGACCCTCACGTGCAGGGCCCTCCGGTCTGGATCTCCTTGCGCAGGACAGCCACCGCATGGGCCAGCAGGGGCCAGGCCAGCTGGATCTGCTCCAGGGCGGCGGCGGGCCGGCCCGACAGGTTGAGGAGCACGGTGGTCCCGGCGATGCCGCACACCGCCCGGCTGGCGAAGGCCAGGGGGTGGCCACCGCGGGCCCGGATCAGCTCGCAGATGCCCGGGGCCTCCCGCTCCATGACCCGCCGGGTGGCTTCGGGCGTGATGTCCCGGGGACCGAAGCCGGTGCCTCCGCAGGTGAGCGCCAGAGCAGCACCGGCGGCCACGGCGCCCCGTAGCTCCGTTTCCAGCAGGCCTGGCTCATCCGGAATGAGGGCGGTGGTGACAGTCTGCACGCCCTTCCCCGTCAGCCAGGTCACCAGCAGCGGGGTGGACTCGTCGGTGTACTCCCCGCGGGAGGCCCGGTCTGAAAGGGTGATGAGGTGGACGCGCTCCATGTCAGGGCAGCTCCAGGTCGGCGTCCTGGAGGGCACTCTCGGTCTGAGCTTGGCGGAAGGCCAGGTAGCGTTCGCGCAGCCCAGGATCCCCCAGGGCCAGGATGGAAGCGGCCAGGAGGGCGGCGTTGATGGCCCCGGGCTTGCCGATGGCCAGCGTGCCGACCGGGATGCCCGCGGGCATCTGGACGGTGGCCAGGAGGGCATCCATGCCGTCCGTGGCCCAACCCTGCATGGGTACCCCCAGCACCGGCAGGTGGGTTCTGCTGGCGCAGACCCCCGCCAGGTGAGCGGCCCCTCCGGCGGCGGCGATGAGCACCTTCAGGCCCCGCCCTTCAGCCGCCCCACAGTAGTCCAGCACCTTGTCGGGGGTGCGGTGGGCGCTGGCCACGGTGGCCTCAAAGGGGATGGCAAGGGCCTGCAGGGTGGCGGCCGCATGCTGCATGGTCTCCCAGTCGGTTCTGGAGCCAAGCAGGAGGCCCACCAGGGGCTGGTTGGTCATGGCGGCCTCGGCGTGAGAAGAAGGGGGAACGCTGGATACCCGTAGAACCTCCCCGACGGCTGTGGGGGGAAGTCAGTTTATCCACCTGAGCCCCATCCAGCACACGGGACCCGCAGGAACTACTTGCGGTAGTAGGCCCGGACGGCGGCAACGACGGCAGCGGCGTAGCGCTCACGGAAGTCGGGATCTCGCAGATTCGCAGCGTCGTCTTCGTTGGTGAGGTTGGCGACCTCCACCAGGACCTTGGTGGCGCCGGTGCTGTAGCGGAGGACGGCGGGTACCCACTTGCCCCCGGTCCGGAGGATGACGTTCCGGATGGGACGGTTGGCATGGACGGGGATGCCTTCGCGCTGCAGGCTGGCCAGCAGGACCTCCGAGAACTGGCGGCTGCGGGCCTCGCCTTCCAGCTTCTCCCGGCTCGTGAAGGCCACCCGGGCACTGCGGCGGCCCTCCGCCACCCGGCCTGCCGAAGCACCCCCCAGGGCGAAGGTGGAAGGCACCAGGGCCGCGCCCGGCACATAGGCCATGGAACCCCGGGCCGAGGGGTGCAGGCTGTCGGCGTGGAAGCTCAAAAAGAGGGTCTTCTGCGCATCCCCCTTGGCCTTTCGGAAGGTGGCGAAGAAGTCATTGGCGAGCACCCAGCGCAGGTGAACGCTCACGGCGGAGGGGCTCTCCCCGTCCACCTGGAAGGGTGGTGTGGTGAGGATCTCCGCCTGGCGGCTGGGGATGCGGATCTCATCCCGGGTGCGAAACCCCAGGCCCGGGTAGCGGATGGTGCTGCTGACGGCGGCCTCGGTGTCCTGCTCCAGGATGCGGCGCACCCGCATGCTGATGTCGTAGACGAAGTCGGACTCCCACACGCCGTTGGCCCGGGCGCCGGGGTCCACCCCGCCGTGCCCGGCGTCGAGGACGATGCGGATGCCCTTCAGCTTGGGACCGCCCTCCACTCGGGCGGTGCGCCGGACCTCGGCGCGGATCACGCGCTCCTCCGCCAGCTCCGAGCTGCCCTCGGGCTGGAAGGGGCCCGACAGGAAGGTCAGGGGAATCCGGATCAGCTGGCCCGGCTGGATGCTCCGCACATCGGCGATGCCGCTGCGAGCGGCGATCTGCTCGGCCAGCTCGTTCACGCCCTTGGGATCGACCCGATCGGTATAGCGGATGACCACGCTGGAGTAGAGTGCTTCGCCCTTGCGCAGGCGGTAGACGGCGAAGCGGCCGTGGCTGTCTTCGCTGAAGGAGAGCAGGGCGCGGTAGGCGGCCACCCGGGCTTCGTCGTCCAGACCGTCCTCCGGCTGGCTGCGGTCCGGCCCCCGCCCCTGCCCGCCCAGGTCCTGGGACAGCAGGCTCCGGGGGATGCGCCAGCGGTCGCCTTCCCGCAGCTTTTCCGGCAGGTCCGGGTTCTCCGTCATGAGGCGGTCGTAGTTCTGGCCGTGCCCGGCGAAGAGGGCAGCGAGGGTCCACACGGACTCCACCTCCGGGTAGCGCACCCGGTGCCGAACCTCATCAGAGCGCCACTGGTCGTCGGGAAAGAGGGCGGCCAGGGCCCAGCGCTTGCCCTCGGGACTGAGCAGCTCGAAGGGGATCCAGCCCGCGGGCTCGGCCCCCTTGGCCAGGAAGGCCTTGGGCAGTGCCTTCCCCTCCACGCTGAGGCCCTTGCGGAACTGCAGGCGGAGGAGGAGGGTGCGGCCCTCCGGGGTGGTGGCCTGGGCCAGCACCGGGGTCGGTTCCTGGGGCGCCAGTGCCACCAGCGCCACCGGGCAGAGCAGTGCCACCAGAAGGGCGGCCCTGGCTCCTAGGCCTCCCATGGCGCCTCGCCCGCCGCGGCCGGTTCGCCGGTTAGGCCGATGCGAACCCAGCCCCGCATAGCCTCCTGCAGGCCCTCGGCGTCATCGGTCCGGAGTAGGAGGAACCGCTCGAGGCGGCGCTCCAGGTGGCCAGCCCCCTCCTCCAGCAGGAAGAGCCGGTCATGGAGGCGCTCGTGCGGGGCCTTGCCCGTGCTGGGAGGCAGCTTGAGGGTGCCCATGTCGAGGGTGGCCGCCTGCAGGGTGAACACCCACTCCAGGTCGCCGGAGAGGATGCGCAGCTTCATCTTGCTGGGGCGCATGCCCCGGCTGAGGGCCTCGAAGGCCTCGCGACTCTCCGAGGGGTTGCCCTTGCGGAGAGAGATCTCCTTGACCTCGCCCCGCTCCGAGACCAGCTGAATGGCATCGTCCACGAAGCAGCCAGAGCCGTCGCCATCGGCCCCGCTGGAGCCGCTCTCGGTCATGCTGCGCATCCACAGCCAGAGGAGGAACTCCTCCCCCAGGAAGCGGCCCTGTTCAATGAGCTCGAGGGGCTTCACCTCAGGCCTCCTCAAGCTCGAGATCGAGCGGATCGAGGGCCATCAGGCCCTCCGTGGACAGGGCGGGGCAGAGGCGCCCCGCCAGGATCATGGGCGCCAGCGGATGCACCTCGCAGCCGAAGGACTTCATAAAGAGGGCGGTGAGGGCGCCTTGGGCCTTGGAGGAGGAGGCGGTGGTCCACAGGGCGCCGCCCTTGAGGTCCCAGGCCACTTCCACCACGCGGGGCGTGGGCAGCACCTTCTGCAGCAGCTCGACCTTCACCTCGTCGGCCAGAGAGATGCGTGCTTCCCGGCCCACGAAGGCCAAGTCCTTCTGCTGCATGAGGGCCTGCAGACGCAGGTCCACGTGGGCCCTGAGCAGCGAGGCCGGCACCCGGCGGGAGTCGATGCGGAGGGCGAACACGGCGTAGCGCTCCTGCCCCACCCAGTCGGCGTGCGGGGGCGTGATGAGGGGGTTGCGCCAGTCACACCAGCCCATGCGCTCCTCTTCCAGGCCGTCGTGAAAGGGGCGGAACTGGTCCTGCTCCAGGCCGGCCTGGAGGTCGGCCTCGTCGGGGACCGGGCCCAGCACCACGAATCGTTTGAGGGACACCGTCCCCTGCAGGATGCTCATGATGCACCGCCTCCGAAAAGAGATCTGAACCAGTGCCACAGGCCCTGCGGGGGTGCTGGGGAAGCCGGCACCCTCGGCACCTCGCCAACCGCAGCAGCCGTCCCTGGGAGCGGCAGCGCCGGATCATCAAAGGCCAGCAGAATACCCGTGATGTTGTCCCGTCCACCGCTGGCCAGGGCCGCATCCACGAGCGTCTCCAGAGCCCGGTGAGGGTCCGGCTCCCGCTGAAGCAGCGTGAGCAGCAGGTCGTCCGCCACTTCGCCGTGGAGGCCGTCGGAGCAGAGCAGGAGGCGGTCCCCCCGATGGATGGTGAAGGTCGATAGCGCCACCCGCAGGGGCTGGGGCGAGCCCAGGGCCTGGGTGATGATGTTGCGGTGCGGGTGGTAGCGCGCCTCTTCCCGGGTCACCACCCCCACGTTCACCAGGTCGTTCACCAGGGTCTGATCCTCTGTGATCTGGTGCAGGCGGTCCTTGCGCAGGAGGTAGGCCCGCGAGTCCCCGATCTGCGCCAGGTGGGCGCGGCCGGCCAGGCACACGACAGCCGTCAGCGTAGAGCCCATGCCCCGGGCGCTGTGGTCGTGGTGGGAATAGCGCACCACGGCCTCGCTGGCGGCATGCACAGCATCCTCCAGGGCCTGGGGCAGCTCCGCCTCCAGCACCGGCCGCAGCT
>CAITBU010000339.1 GCA_903890595.1 uncultured Holophagaceae bacterium
CTCGAGATGAAGGCCTCCGGCCCGGCCCTGTCGTTCTACTGGGCCCGGATTCCCGAGGTCCGGCGCAAGGACTTCGACGGTGAAGCCCGCGCCTGGTGGCCCAGCGGCCATCCCCGCCTGGAAGGCTGCCTCACCTGCCACGCCAACGGCATGGCAGACATCGCCCGCCGCAGCCGCTGGCGCCCTGCGCGGAATGCGGGCTGAGGCTGCCGACAGTACCGAGCACCCAACCTCTGCTCGACCTATGGGCGGCCCAACTGGTCAAAGCGAAAAGATCACCGCCAAGGCGCGAAGAACGCCAAGTGGATCTGTGACAGCGTGATTACGCCTGCCGCCAAACCCGCACCGCTAGAAGTGCCGTCTTCGCCTCCAGGATTCGAGCTGTCCTCAGCCTTGGATCAACCCCTGCTGCCTCCGAAGGGTTGGCCACAGCAGGGGTTGAGGTTTTTTCTTGGCGCTCTTGGCGCCTTGGCGGTGAGCAGTATCAGTTCCAGCGGCTGAACAAATGAACGGCCGGTGGGAATGCATGAGTGGACGTGCTGCTAGTCCAGGGTGAACTCGCCGGTGTCGATGACAGTGAGCTCGTTGGGCAGGAAGCGGACGTTGTAGCCCTTCTCCTTCAGCAGGTGGTAGGCCAGCTCAGCGCGGGTGCCGGTGGAGCAGTGGCAGACCAGGGGACGATCCTTGGGCAGCTCTGCCAGGCGGGCCAGCAGCTGGGGCTCAGGGATGACCAGGGCGCCCTTGATGACACCGTTCTTGGTCTCGTCGAGGTTGCGCACATCCAGGATCACCACACCGCGGGTTGCCGGCACTGCCTCAGCCAGCTTGGTGAACTCCGCTCCGGAGATGGAACCCGGGCGGGGCTTGGGCACGAAAGTGGCCTGGGCCGCCAGGGCGCCGGTGGCCACGGGCAGGCCCGCTGCCTGCCAGGCCTTGAAGCCGCCGGAGAGCACATTCACGCCCACATACCCAGCCTTCACCAGCTCAGCAGCGACGGCCTTTGCGGTCGCACCACCCAGCTCATCCACCACCACCACGGGGGGCTTCAGCTTGGCCGAGGGGAAGGCCTTGAGGAGGTCGGCCACCTTCGCAGGATCGGTGGCCACGGCGCCCTTGATGAAGCCCTTGGTGGCCTCGGCGGCGGGGCGAGCATCCAGGATCACGAGGGGGGTCTGGGTGTCCAGGTAGGCGGTCTTCAGCGAGCTCGGGCTCAGGACGCCTGCGGCCTTTTTGCCCCAGGCGGGCATGCCGTCGATGAACACCTTCACGTTGGTGTAGCCCAGCTTCCGGGCCTTGGCCAGGGAGCCGGGGCTCATGTTGCAGGTCTTCCCGCTGCAGTAGAAGATCACCAGCGCACCCTTGTCTGCCGGCAGCTTGTCAAGGTTCTTGTCGAAGGCCGGGAAGGGCAGGTTCACAGCGGTGGGAATGGCGCCCTCCATGAAGCGTGGGGCAGGGCGGGAGTCGAAGAGGAAGTACTTGCCCTTTTCTGGGCCCAGGGCCACCAGCTTCTGGACGTCCTCGAGGGTTGAGGTCTCGTTGGCTGCCAGCTTTACCGGGGGCTTCACGGCCACCAGGGTGACGGTCTTGATGCCGTCCTTCTCGGTGTACTCAACGCGAACCTCGTGGCCTTTGGCGATGGCCTTCAGGGTGGCCTCGGTGGTGGCAGCGGGCTCCGGGCTGAGGATCTTCAGCGTGGCCTTCTCGTAGCGAAGGACCTCCGTGCGGTCGTCCAGGCGTAGCTGCAGCGAGTTATTCAGCGTGACCAGGGTATCGAAGTAGCCCCGGAGCTGGTTGGCCTCCGTGGTGTGGCAGGTGGTGCAGATCTTTGCTGCGGCGGGCTTGGGCGGCGCATCGGCGGCGCTCAGCGCCAGACAGGCCGCAGCAAGGAGGGCAGGGATGACGGTCAGGCGGCTCATGGGGACTCCCAGGGAAAGGTGCCATCAGGAGTCTATGATTGATTACCTATATATCAAGAAGGTTGTGATGTAGGTCTACAGCCACTCTAGTGGAAGGTTCAGGCCCCCTTTCAGGCGTGTATGACCTGCGGCCTCGTGCTGGTTCACTCGCCTGCGGCGAAGACTTCCCGGGGCTTGCCGGCACCGCGGTCGGGGCCGACGATGCCTTCTTCTTCCATTCGGTCGATGATGCGGGCGGCGCGGCCGTAGCCCAGGTTGAGCTTGCGCTGGAGGAGGCTGGTGCTGGCCTTGCGCTCGCGGGTCACCACGGCCACGGCGCGCTGGTAGATGTCGTCGCCGCCGTTAAGCTCGGCCTCGTCGAAGAGAGCCGTTTCCTCCTCGGCCTCCATGGCGCTGATGAGGGCCTGGTTGTAGTCCGGGCGGCCCCGCTCCCGCAGCCAGTTCACCAGGCGCAGGGTCTCTTCTTCGCTGATGAAGGGCGCATGGAGACGGCGGGGATGGCTGGCCCCGTTGGCCAGGAAGAGGGCATCGCCCGCGCCCAGGAGCTGCTCGCCGCCCCCGGAGTCCAGGATGGTGCGGCTGTCGATCTTGGTGCGCACTCGGTAGCTGAGGCGGCTGGGGAGGTTGGCCTTGATGACGCCGGTGACCACGTCCACGCTGGGGCGCTGGGTGGCGAGGATGAGGTGGATGCCGACGGCACGGGCCTTCTGGGCGATGCGTCCGATGCTGTCTTCCACCTCGCTGCGGGCCACCATCATGAGGTCTGCCAGCTCATCGATCACCACGAGCACGTAGGGCAGCGGCTCGAGCGTGGAGGGGCGGTCGGGCCAGCGCGGATTCGGCGTGCGATCCGACAGGTCGAAGGTGCCGCCGGAGGCCAGGATCTTGGCGTTGAAGTTCTCCAGGTTCTTGACGCTGAGGAGGGCCAGGCGGCGGTAGCGATCCTCCATCTGGGCCACGACCCACTTGAGCACGCGCCCTGCTTCCTTCATGTCCGTGACCACCGGTGCCCAGAGGTGCGGAATGTCCTCGTAGAGGCCCAGCTCCACCATCTTGGGATCCACCAGAATGAGCTTCACTTCGCTGGGCAGGGCCCGCACAAGGCAGCTGCAGATCATGGCATTCACGCCTACGCTCTTGCCGCTGCCGGTGCTGCCGCCGATGAGCAGGTGGGGCATCTTGTTGAGGTCCGTGACCACGGGCCGACCAGAGATGTCCTTGCCCAGCGCCAGCTGCAGCAGGCCGGGTGCATCCCGGAAGGCGGGGCTGTCAATGACCTCACGGAAAGTGATGATCTCGCGCTTGGGGTTGGGCACCTCGATGCCCACCAGGTTCTTCCCGGGGATGCGGTCCATGCGCACCGCCTCGGCCTGCAGGGCCAAGGCCAGGTCCTCCTCCATGCCCAAGATGCGGGACAGGGGGATGCCGGGGTCGGGCTGGAACTCGAACACCGTGACCACCGGTCCGGGCTGCATGCCCGTGATGATCCCCTTGATCTTGAACTCGGACAGCTTCTGTCCAATCTTCTCGCGGATGTCCTCGAGCAGGGCCAGGTCGGCCTTGGCGTGAGGCTTTGGGGGATCGAAGAGGCGACGGGGCGGCAGGGAGTCCCGCTCGGTGATGGAGAGGCGGGGTACGTCCGGCGGGAAGGGTGGGAGTGGACCGCGGGGAGTGGCGTCGGACATGGGCAGCGGCGGCTGCACGATCTCCCGGCCGTAGCGATCCCGGCCCACCAAGGCTTTCGCTACGGTGGGCTTCGGGGCAGGGGGCTGCGGGGCGGTGGCCAGCATGCTGGTGCGGAAGGTGCCCGGCAGAGCTGCGGTCACGGGCCCTGTGGCCTCCGGGGCCTGGGCTTCAATGATGGCGCTGCTGGCGTCGAGGTTGAGGGAGTGGATGAGTGGCAGGTGGTCTTCGGGGACAGGCACGGGTCGCCGCTTGCGGGCCTCCGCCGACTGTCGCTCCGCCTGGGCCAGGGCGCCGTTCTGTTGGTCCAGGGTCCGGTCGCGCTCGGCCTGCGCCACCAGGGCCGCGGCATCCTGAGCGTCGAGGTCGGGGACCTGGGAGGTGCTGCGCAGGAAGGGCCGCTTCACCATGGTGAGGAAGCGCTGCAGGCCATCCGCAGGCAGCGGCCGGATGAAGGTGGCGGTCTCCCCGAACCAGCGGGTGAGGAGGACGCCGATGGCACGGGTAATGGAGGGTGCCAGCACCAGGGCACAGACCAGCACCATCAGTGTCAGCAGCAAGGGCAAACCGACAGGCCCGAGGAAGCGCCGCAGGGCGGGCCAGAGGGCGCTGCCCAGCCACCCGCCCCAGCGCAGCTGCAGGGTGCCGGCCTCTGGCAGTCCCGTCCAGACACGGTTCCCGAAGGCCCCGAGGGCAGTCCAGTAGCAGAAGGCAAGCACCCCCCAGGCCACGCGCCCGTACCAGCGACGGCCCTCTCGGGGCCACGCTTCCCACAGCAGATAGGGAGGCACAATCCAGCCGCCGATGCCGATGAGGGTCTGCAACAGTCCAGCCAGGGTGGCGCCTACGGTGCCGCAGAGGTTCTGGACCGCCGCCACTGCCGAGCCCTGGGTGAAGGGATGGGGATCCAGCGGATGGAAGCTGCCGAGGGAGAGAAGGAGCACCAGGGCGGTGAAACCCAGTGCGGTCCTGATCATCCAGCGGCCGATTCCCTGCAACAAACCCCCCGTGTGTCCTGGCTACAGTGTAGCCCAGCCGCAGGGCGCTAGCGGCCCCTGGAGGGCGATGCAGCCAGAAGTCCGAGGCGCTGACGGGGGTCCCAGGCTGGCTTGCCGAGGTCGCGTACGAAGTCGCCGGCGGTGACGAAGGTCCAACCCTCCTTCTGAGCCCGGTCCATGAAGGCGCCCAGGCCCTCCGAGGGGCGATCCCCGTCGCTGCGCTCTGAGCCCAGGTGCATGAGGACGATGAGGCCGTCCCCGTCCTTGTCCAGGCGCTTCCTCAGGCGCTCCAGGATGGCTTCCCCGCTGCGGTAGAGGTTGCGCTCCTTGCGGGTGGCCCAGTCCAGGGTATCGGCACCCTCGCTCCAGCCCACATGGCGGTAGCCCACCTCCTCGGCCCAGCGCCGGAGCTCCGCCGTGTGCTCGCCGTAGGGGGCCCGCCACAGGGGGTCCATGGGCCGACCCAGGAGGCGCAATAGGGCTGTGTCGGCGTCAAACAGCTGCTGTTGGAACCGCTCTCGCGTCCACTTGGGATCGCGCTTCATGCCCGGGGCGAAGTGGGGGTGGCTTAGGGTGTGATTGCCCAGCTCATGGCCCTCGGCGGCCATGCGGCGCACCAGGGCGGGGTAGTGCTGGATGAAGGCCCCCGTGAGGAAGAAGGTGGAGTGGACCCTCCGGGCTTTCAGCAGGTCCAGGATCTGGGCGGCGACTTCTGCATTGGAACCGCCATCGAAGCTGAGCAGGAGGCGCTTGCGGCCCGTGGGACCGCGGGTGAGATTGAGGGCCTCCCCGGCACCGGGCCAGGCGGGCACCTGGGTCTGCAGCGGCTGCGGGGCCTGGGGTGGCCGGGCCGGCAGGGTCTCCAGGAGGTTCGGTGTGGCGGTGCTGCGGCGGGCGGTGGGGGCCGTCTCGGGGGCGCCCGTGGTGGCCGCTCGCCGGCCTGCCAGGGGGGTCAGGTGGGAACTGGGCAGGGTGGTCTCGGTCTGCGCCCAGGCGGGTAGGGTGGGCGCGGCGGACCGGGTGACCGGTGCCTGGTCCGTGCGGGGTAGGGTGAGTGGCTTGCGCTCGGGGAGGGCCGGCACGGGGGCGCTGGGCAGGAAGGTCTCTGCTCGGGCCCGGGCCGGTGGCAGGGTCGGGGCCGGTCGGGTCGAAGGAGCCTGGTCCGTGCGGGGCAGGGTAAGTGGCTTGCGCTCGGGGAGGGCCTGCATGGGGGCGCTGGGCAGGAAGGTTTCGGCCCGGGCCCGGGCGGGTGGCAGGGGCGGCGTTGGCCGGGTGGCAGGCGCCTGGTCTGTGCGGGGCAGGGTCTGAGGCGTGCGCGCAGACAGGGGCGGCACCGGGGCGCTGGGCAGGAAGGTCTCCGCCCGGGCCCGGGCTGGTGGCAGGGTCGGGGCCGGTCGGGTCGAAGGAGCCTGGTCCGTGCGGGGTAGGGTGAGTGGCTTGCGCTCGGGGAGGGGTGGCACCGGGGTGCTGGGGAGGCCGGACTCGGCCCGGGTGCTCGGCGGCGTCGGCCGGGCCGGGAGCGGGGCGGGCTTCGGTGTGGGGATCGGCGCAGGCGTAGGCCCAACCGGCTTCGGGGTAGCTGCGGGCGGGGTGGTGGCAAAGGTGAAGCGGGCCAGTTCCACACCTTCCCCCGTGAGCAGGACGGCGGTCTGTCCCTCCGGAGGCCGCAGGAACTCCCAGCGCACCGGGCCCAGCTCAGCGAAGCGGCGCTCCCGGATGGAGGCACCCTCCAGGCGCAGCTCCGTGTCCCGGTCCACCTCCCCCTCGATGACCGCCCAGCTGCCCAGGGGGTGCCAGCTCCAGGGCGTCAGGGGGCTGGCTGGCATCACCGCTGCGGGGGGCTTGGGCTCTGGAGCCTGCTCTCGTCCGCAGGCCACCAGGAGCAACAGCGGCAGTGCGGCCGCACGGAGCCTCACAGCGGGCCGTTGAGGCGGCAGAGAGCCCAGTAGTTCGCCTTCTCCCGGACCTTCACTGAGGTGGGTTGCAGGGCGGCTGCCTGCAGGTGCAGGAAGGCTGACTCCGCCAGCACCTCGGCGGTGGGGTTGCGCCCCGCCAGGCCCGGCAAGTCGTTGAGCAGGCGGTAGTCCAGGCCGGCGACCCAGGCATCGAGGGCCGC
>CAITBU010000340.1 GCA_903890595.1 uncultured Holophagaceae bacterium
CCCGCCACCTCCAGGCCGTCACCGAGGCCACCACGCCCTTCAATGTCAGCGATCCCCAGGACGCGCAGAACACCGCCCGCTGGCCCGGGGGCCGCTTCAACCACCGCCTCTTCGACCTCAACCGGGACTGGACCTGGCAGACCCAGGGCGAGTCCCGCGCCAAGACCGCCGAGTTCCTGCGCTGGCGGCCCCAGGTGGCGGCGGATGTCCACGAGATGTGGCCCGAGACCACCTACTACTTCCCGCCCACCATGCAGCCCATCCACGAGGCCATGCCCGGAGCCGCCGCCAACCGCTGGCAGACCACCTTTGGGCAGGGCCTCGCCCAGGCTTTCGACGCCCGGGGCTGGGCCTACTTCCGCCGGGATGTGTTCGACCTGTTCTACCCCGGCTACGGCGACACCTGGCCCACCTTCCACGGGGCCGTGGGCATGACCTTCGAAGCCGCGGGCCAGTCCGGCCTGGCCTACAAGCGCCTGGACGGCGAGACCGCCACCCTGGTGGACCGCATCCAGCGCCACACCGCCGCCAGCCTGGCCACGGTGGCCACTGCCGCTGCCGAGCGCCAGGCCCTGCTCGGGGACTACCAGCGCACCCGGCGTGAGCGCGTCGCCCTGGGCGACCGGGCCGGTGCCTTCCTCCTGGCCGAGGGCGAGGACCCGGGCCGCACCCGGGCCCTGGTGGCTCTGCTCGAGCGCAATGGCCTCGAGGTCCAGCGCACCGCCGCCGACCTGCCCACGGAAGGGCTCGAGCCCATCGGCCTGGCCCGCAGCACCACCGTGCCCGCCGGCAGCTATGTGGTGGCCCTGGACCAGCCCAGCGGCGGCCTCGCCCAGGCCCTGCTGGAGGGCGAAGCCAGGATGGGCCCCAAGCCCACCTACGACCTCTCCGCCTGGAGCCTGCCCCTGGCCTTCCACGTGCCCGCCTGGCGCACCAAGGTGAAGCCCAAGGTCGCCGTGGCCGCCCCTGCCCCACCGGCTCTGGTAGAGCTGCCCGAAGCCCGCTGGGGCTACCTCCTGCCCGCCGGCCGAGAAGGCGTTGAGCGGACCCTTGGCACCCTGCTCCAGGAGGGCTTCAAGGCCACGGCCCTGGCGGAGCCCGCGAAGCTAGCGGGCGAGACCCTGGGCGCCGGCACCATCGTCCTGCCCCTGCGCACCAATGGGGCCAACCTGCGGGTGCGGCTGCAGGAACTCTCCCGCCAGAACGGTCACCCGGTGCTGGCCACCGACACCGCCGGCATGGCCTCAGGTCCGGACCTGGGCTCCAACCGCATGCTGCTCCTGAAGGCACCGCGCATCGCCGTGGTCATGGACCGACCGGCCCAGGCCACGGCCTTCGGCGCCCTGGCCCACACCCTCACGGAAGCGGGTCTGCCCTTTGTGCAGCTCCGCGCCGACCGTCTGGGCAGCACCTCCCTGACTCGCTTCACCCATGTGGTGCTGGTGGATGATGGCGCCCAGGGCAAGGCCTGGCAGAAGGCCCTGGGTGAGGGCGGTGCCACCAAGCTGAAGGCCTGGCTCCAGGAGGGTGGCAGCCTGCTGGCCTTCCAGGGCGGGGCGGCCTACGCCTCCCGGGCGGGCCTCACCACCACCGGCTTCCACCTGCTGGGCAAGGAGGCCGAGGAGGCCCGGCTCAAGGATAAGGACCCCAAGCGCGAGGCCCCCAAGGCCGACCCGGCAGAGCTGGTGCAGCCCTGGGACAAGCGGGAGGACCGCGCCCTGGCCGAGAGCATCCCCGGCGCCTACCTGAAGGCCCGGGTGGACGGCAGCCATCCCCTGGCCTGGGGCCTCCATGCCCCGCAGGGGGCGGCCGTGCTGGATGTCAACGATCCCATCCTTGAGCTGAGCGCCGGCGGCGAGAACCCGATCCACTACGCCAAGGAGGACCTGAAGGTCTCGGGCCTCCTGCCCAAGGCCCTGGAGACCCGCCTGCAGCAGAGCGCCTATGCCCTGCGGGAGCGCTCAGGCACGGGTACCGTGATCCTGGTGGCGGGCGATCCGGTCTTCCGGGCCCAGACGCCGTTCACCCGGCGCCTGCTCTTCAACGCCATCTTCTTCGGCGCCTACCGCCCCACCCCGGAGTAGAGGAACCCCATGGGCCAGACCTACACCATCGCCATCACGGGAGCCTCGGGCTCAGCCTTCGGCGTGGCCGTTCTCAAGCGCCTCTCCGCCAACCCCCAGGTGGAGCGCATCGCCCTGCTGCTCTCGCCCACGGGGAAGCGCTGCCTGCATGACGAGACGGGCCTGACCCCGAAGGAACTTGCCGAGCTGCCCAAGGTGTCCCTGCGCGACGAGCGGGACCTGGGGGCCGATGTCTCCTCGGGCTCGTTCCGCCAGGACGGCATGGTGCTCATCCCCTGCAGCGCCGGGGCCCTGGGCCGCATCGCCGCCGGCACCAGCGAGACCCTGGTGAGCCGCGCCGCCGATGTGTGCCTCAAGGAGCGCCGCCCCCTGGTGCTCTGCCTGCGGGAGACGCCCCTGAACCGCATCCACCTGGAGAACATGCTGCGGGTCCACGATGCCGGTGCCATCGTCATGCCCCTCATGCCCGGCTACTACAGCAACCCCGAGACCATCCAAGACCTCTGCGACACCTTCGCCACCCGCGTGCTGGATCAGCTGGGCCTCTCCGAAGCCGACGCGCGGCGCTGGAAGGGCTAAACAGGCTCTGTGGTCAGGGCCAGGCACGACCTGCAGACAGAAGCAGCGCGATTTATCCCCTTCATCCCTGTTTTCAAGAAAAAGCAATAGGAACAGGGATGAAGGGGATGAAGGGGATTACCGAAAAAAATCAGGTGTGCGAGCTGGTATCAAGCCCCGCCTCGGCGCAACTCTGCTCTCTCGTCCTTTCTCCGCGAGAGTTGTTTTCTTTTCTACTCACCCCAGGGACTGGCTGTAGCAGAACTGGATTACCTAGGCTCCGCCTTCCATCAGTGCCCGGTCCTGGCGCTGGGCTTTGCGGGTGGACCAGAAGGCCCAGAGGGCGCCCAGGGCGCCGGTGCTGGCACCGAGGGTGGCCAGCAGGGCCATGCTAGGGACAGAGAAGAAGCCCAGGCGGGCCATCTCCACCAGCATGGGCGAGAGCCCCCCGACGCCCCGGGAGATGGGGAGCCACACAGCGAAGAGGCCCAGGATGGCCAGCAGACTGCCGGCCAGGCCCAGGACGGCGCCCTCCAGCAGCAGGGGGGTGCGGATGAAGCCTTCGGAGGCCCCCACCAGCCGCATGATGGTGATCTCGTCCTCCCGGGCCAGCAGGCTCATGCGGATGACGGTGCCCGTGGCGAAGCCCGCCGCAACCAGGAGCAGCAGGCCGAAGCCGCCCAGGGCGGAGCGTAGCATCCGGGCCAAGCGCTGGAGGCTGTCCAGACGCTCCTGGTCCACCAGCACGTCGCCCACGCCCGGCAGGCTCCGCAGGCTGCGGCCTACCTCCACGGCGCGGTGGCCATCGGCGAGGTCCCGGCGCAGGGTCAACTCGAGGCTCTCGGGCAGGGCATCGAGGCCCGCCGCCTCCAGCAGCACGCCCGCATCCCGGGTGGCGGCGAGGAAGCGGCGGCGGTTCTCATCGGCACTCACGCGGTGCACGTTCTGGAAGCGGGGGTCCCGGCGCAGGCGGCCCTCGGCCTCTTCCAGACTGCGTCCCTCGCCCGCATAGACCACGACCTTGGCCAGACCTTCCAGCTTGGTCACGAAGCGGCCCAGGCTCTCGGCGGCCAGCAGGCCGCCCCCAGCCAGGAGCAGGCCCGAAGCCAGCGTGAGCACTGCCAGGGCATGCTGACCCCGGTGCCGGTAGAGGTCCTGAAACACCTCCTGCAGCAACAGGCCCAGCAGGCGCAGGCCCTTCACGAAGCGTTACCGTCGATGGCGACGCCCTTCAGCACGGAACCCGTGGGGGCCAGGATGGACTTCGCGGCACTGCCCGCCATGGGCTGCTTCCAGACGAAGAAGGTGCCAGCGCCCACGGTGCCCGTACCCTTGAGGCCCACCAGCCAGTCCCGGTTGCCGGCATGGGTCAGCACCCGCAGATCCGGCTGCCCCGTGGTACTGCCCAGGGTGAGGTAGGGAGCCTGGTTATAGGACAGTCCGAACTGGCCCGTGCG
>CAITBU010000341.1 GCA_903890595.1 uncultured Holophagaceae bacterium
AGCTTCTTAGCCGGGGATGGACGGGGAGGAGCGGGATAAAGCACTTGGGGCCGTGCTGCACGGCGCATGGGCTCCATCTCGGGGCGCCGCTGCCGCGCCTCTTGGGGGGCGCGGCCGTGGCACCCCGGGATGACTTCCGGCCCTGCCGGAAGCCGCCTTCGGCGGGCCCATGTACGGTGGGTCGGCGCGCCTCTGCGCTCTCTGCGTTCTCTGTGGTTGGCAGTTCTTTTTCCCGGAATTCCCGGATGAGCCTTTTAATCTGCTTTAAACGTGGAAATATTTATAGTTGCTCAGGTCGCTGTTAGGGTCTTCGCCCAGGCTGCGATGGCTTCGGCCAGGTCGGGGAGGCCGGGGCCGGAGCGGGCGGCGCCGAGCCAGTGCAGGCCCTGCGGCAGGACACCGTCCAGCTGGGCCAAGCGGGTCTCATGCCCCGGGGCCAGGAGGGGGAAGGCGCCGGGGCAGGGTTCCTCGCGCACCTGGACTGGCTCGCCCAGCTCCGGTAGCCAGCGGCGCAGCTCCTGAAAGATGCCGGGCCAGGCCGTCAGGTCCGCTGCCAGCGGGTAGGCGCCACCCAGGTAGGTGCGCACTTGCAGCAGTCCCGGTACGCCCCGGGGGTCGTCCCCCGCCAGGGCCACGGCCCCCAGCAGACCGCGCCCCTCGGGGGGATGGATCAGCAGCCCGAAGCCCCGCTCCCAGCCTGGCACCGGGGCATGGCGGCTGTGCCAGACCCGGAGGTCCAGGGCAGGCATGGCAGCCAGGAGTTGGGCCGCCGCTGGGGCCGGGCCTTCCAGTAGCGTGGCCGCCGCCGCTGGCGGGAGGGCCAGGACCACCGTCGCCGCCTCTCGGATGCCATCGGTGCCATGGACCCGCCAGCGTCCGTCCGGCAGGGCCTCCAGCCTCAGGGCCCGCTGCCCCAGGCGCACGCAGGCTAGGCGGTCCGCCAGGGTCCGAGCCAGGGCGCCGGTGCCTCCCACCGGGTGGCGGGTGCGCTCTGGTCCGTCCCGCAGGGACCCCAGGAGCAGGCCACCTTTGGCCTCCAGGTGCCGGAGGCGGGGGAGTGCGGCCAGGCCCAGGCACTCCGGCGGAGCCGCCAGCACCCCCGCCACCAGGGCCGGCAGGCACTCCCGAGCAAAGCCAGGCCCCAGCCTACGAGCGAAGAAGGCGTGAAGGTTCTCCTCCTCGGGGCCCGGGCCAATGAAGGGCTCCGCCAGCAGGCGGAGGAGGTCGCCGATGCTTAGGTTGGGGTCGGAGAGCAGGCCCTTCAGGGAGGCCGGGCTGAGCCGCCGCTGCCCGCCCTTGCCCACCCAGCGGGGGCCCTTGGGGGTCGTGGGTTCGAGGGGCAGGTCCAGGTCCCTTAGGAGCTCCGCCAGGGCTCCGGTGCGCCCCACCCGCAGGCCCTGGGGGCCGCGCTCAAGGTGGCCCGGCTCGCCGTTAGGTCCCGGCCAAGGCAGGGTCTGGACCCAGCCGCCCCCGGCCTCCGAGGCCTCCCCCACGTCCACCAATCGCCCGGCCCGCTGCAGGTGCCAAGCCGCCAGCAGGCCGGAGAGCCCGCCGCCGAGGATGAGGGTGTCTGGTTGGGGCGAGGTCACGGGGCTCCGGAAGCGGTGCTTTCGGAGTATGAAACAGAAGCAGGGGGCGGAGGGTGTGCTTAGGACCTGGCTTGGCGAAGGGTCTCCGCATCCAGGCGATCTTGGGGTCGGCCGGTGGCTTCCTTGTTACGGATCAAGTCGTCCACGCCCATGACCATGACGGGTTGGTCACCGTAGGCAGAAGGAAGCCGATGCTCCCAGGCCTCCTGGAACTCAACGCCATCAATGGTGGTGATGATGTCGATTCGGTTGGGTGGTAGTCCCATTTGGAAAACGATGCCTGGGGTGGATAGGTCCTGAAGGGTCAGGTCGAGTAAGGGTGCCCCGAAGGCGTCAAGGGCCGTCCAGACCCTTTTGGCATTCTCTGGAGTTGGCTGGACCCACACATCGAGGTCCTTGGTG
>CAITBU010000342.1 GCA_903890595.1 uncultured Holophagaceae bacterium
CAGGCGTCCACCAGGGCCGCCGAGTCTCCGGCAGCCAGGGAGGCCATGACCCCCTGCACCAGGTGGGCGCTGACGATGCCCAACTGCTCGCGAACGGCCTCCTCCTGCACGCATCCGTCGCCTGCGGCGATGACGCGGTCCAGGATGGTGAGGGCATCGCGCATGGAGCCCTGCCCCGCCTCGGCCACCAGCCGCAGGCTGTCGCCCTCGGCGGGAACGCCCTCGTGCTCGCAGACATGGCGCAGGCGGCCCTCGATGAGGCCCACGGGGATCAGGCGGAACGGGTAGATCTGCACCCGGCTCTTGATGGTGTCGGGGACGTCCTGCAGCTCGGTGGTGGCCAGCACGAAGATGGCGTGGGGCGGCGGCTCTTCGATGACCTTCAGCAGGGCGTTGAAGGCCTCGGTGCTGAGCATGTGCACTTCATCGATGATGTAGACCCGGTAGCGGCAGAAGGCGGGGCGGGTCTGCGCCTGCTCCCGCAGGGCCCGGGCATCGGCCACGGAGGCCCGGCTGGCGGCGTCGATCTCGACGATGTCCAGGCTGCTGTCCGGCTGCTCGGCAGCCCGGCAGGGATCGCACACACCGCAGGGCGTGGCGGTGGGACCCTCGGCGCAGTTGAGGGCCCGAGCCAGGATGCGGGCCGTGCTGGTCTTGCCCGTGCCGCGCACGCCGGCGAAGAGGTAGGCCTGGTGGATGCGGCCGCTCTCCTTGGCCCGCTTGAGGGCGTTGGCCAGGGCCTTCACGCTGCCCTCCTGCCCCACGAGGTCGGACAGGGTACGGGGACGGTACTTGAGGGCAAGGGTGGTCATGACCTTCAGTCTCCCACAAGGCACGGGGGGGTGTCAGGGGCGAAGAGGCCGGGCTGCTGAGGACCCACCGCATGAGGCGCCGCTCGGGCCGGCGCTCGGGCCGGCGCAGCGACCCGGGGGCGTCGGGCCCGGTCCCGAGGCGGGGGCGGGAAGGCCTCCCGGAAGGCCGCCCGAACGGTCTCGGCGTAGGCCGGGTCCAGCACCTGCAGGCAGCCGTGGTCCGCCAGGACCTTGTAAAAGGGATCCCGCTGGAGCAGGCGCAGGCCCCCCACCCAGGCCTGGCTGACCCCGCTGACTCGGGCCCGACGAGCGAAGGCCTGAGGATCCCGCACGGCCATGAGGGGCGTCACCGCCAGGGTCACGGGGATGCCAGCCTTGGCCAGGCGCTCCACCGCGGCCCAGCGGCTGGGGATGGGCGGGGCCTGGGGCTCCACCACCTGGCACACGGTGTCGTCGTCCGTGGGGATGGAGAAGCCCACGGACAGGCGGTCGCCGAAGGACCGCAGGAGGTCCAGGTCCTGGAGCACCAGGGGCGAGCGGGTGTGCAGGATGACCTCGGTGGTGGGGCAGAGCAGCAGCACCTCCAGGCAGCGCCGAGTCAGCCGACACTCCCGCTCCAGCGGCTGGTAGGGATCCGTGGCCGAGGCCATGAAGACCCGCGCCCCGTGCAGGCGGTGCCGCTGGGTCCAGAGCAGCTCCGGCGCATTGACCTTGGGGGCTACCCAGCCACCCCAGGCCTCGGGACCGTGGAGGGCGTTGGGGTACTCCCGCACGTAGCAGTAGCGACAGCCGTGGGCGCACCCCCGGTAGGGACTCAGGGCGAAGCCGAAGCCGTAGCGCTCATCCTTCTGGGGCCGCAGGATGGACCGGGCCTCCTCCGGCTCCACCGACAGGCCCCG
>CAITBU010000343.1 GCA_903890595.1 uncultured Holophagaceae bacterium
GGGGTAGGCAGTCTGCCCTTATCCGCGTCCATCCCATGCATCCCCGTCATGCTTTTGCTTTTCGCTACGGACCGGCAGGACGAGGGTGCAAAGACAACTGCCTTGGACGGGGATCAAAAGGATAAACGGGGATAAAGCTGGCTTGGGTTGGGCCGGCACCCCTCTGCGCCCTCTGCGTTCTCTGCGGTTCAGCTTTTGATCTTGAGCAACTGGTGCGAGACGACACCCATCTGCGTCATCTGCGGTTCCGCTTTGGCAGTTGAACGGCCGGCCCGGGTCGGCACCCAGCGTCTGAATCTGTGCAATCTGTGGATCTGCTTTTGCTCTCGAACACCTGGTGCGAGACGACACCCATCTGCGTCATCTGCGGTTCCGCTTTGGCTTTTGCTTTGCGTTTTGCTAGTACCCCAGAGTCCGTCCGACCAGGAGCAGCCGGCAGACCCGGGCAGCCGCAGCTTCCAGCAGCGCTTCACCCTGGGCCATGCAGTCGTCCAGGGGCATGGGATGGGGCACGATGCTGGCCAGGGCGTCGATGCCGTGGGCCAGCACCTCGTCGGCGCCCACCCCCAAGCCGCCCGAGAGGCAGACCACGGGCACGCCGTGGCGCTTGGCCACCGCCGCCACGCCCACCGGAGCCTTGCCCATGGCCGTCTGGAAGTCCGTGCGGCCTTCGCCGGTGATGACCAGGTCCGCACCCTGGACCATGGCATCGAAGCCCGTGGTCTCCAGCACGATGGCCACGCCGGGGCGGAGGCTGGCGGGGGTGAAGAAGAGCAGGCCGGCCCCGAGGCCGCCGGCGGCCCCGGCCCCGGGCTGCAGGGCCATGTCCCGGCCTGTGGCAGCAGTGGCCACGGTGGCGAACACGCCCAGGGCCGCATCCAGCTCCGTCACCATCTCCGGGGTCGCGCCCTTCTGGGGCCCATAGACCGCCGAGGCCCCGCGCGGACCACAGAGCGGGTTGTCCACGTCGCAGGCCACCAGGAGATGAAGCTCCGCCAGCCGAGGGTCAAGGCCGCTGAGGTCGATCTGCGCCAACCGGGCCAGGGCCGCGCCACCTTCCGGCAGGTCCGCCCCTTGGGCATCCAGAAAGCGCACACCCAGGGCTCGGGCCATGCCCGTGCCGCCGTCATTGGTGGCGCTGCCGCCGATGCCGATGACGATTCTGCGCAGACCCGCATCCAGGGCCGCTTTCATCAGCTGGCCCGTGCCGTAGGTGCTGGTGACGCAGGGGTCGCGCTGTTCCTTGGCAATCAAGGGCAGGCCCGAGGCTGAGGCCATCTCCAGGAAGGCCGTGGCCCCATCGCCGGAGATGCCCCAGTGGGCGCGCACAGGAGCACCCAGGGGGCCCTGCACTTCGCTGTGCATCAGCTTGCCGCCCGTGGCCGCCACCAGGGCCTCCACGGTGCCCTCGCCGCCATCGGCGATGGGCACCTTGAGGACCTGGGCTGCGGGGAACACGGCGTGGATGCCACGCTCCATGGCCTCGGCCACACCCAGGGCGGACACGCTGCCCTTGAAGGAATCCGGTGCAACGATGATGCGCATGGGCTGGCTCCTTGGCCGCTGGCTGGCCGCTACTTGGTCTTCACCGGGTCGGCAGGACGCTTGGGCAGGGGCATGGGCTGCTCGGCCAGGCGCTTCAGGACCTCCTGGACGCCTCGCTCCAGCTGCAGGTCGCGGCCAGCAAGCAGGGAGGCGGGGTCGTTCTCCACCTCGATGTCGGGGTCCACGCCGTGGCCCTCGATGATCCACTCGCCCGTGGGTCCGTTGGTGCCGGACTGGGGCACGAAGACGCTGCCGCCATCGATGAGGGGCGAGTTGCCGCCGCCCACCACGCCGCCCCAGGTGCGCTTGCCGATGAGGGGGCCAAGGCCCGCAGCACGGAAGTAGTAGGGGAAGATGTCGCCATCGCTGGCGCTGGTCTCGCTGGTGAGGGCCACCAGGTGCCCGTGGAAGACCGTGGAGGGGTAGGTGGAAGGCTGGTCGCTGGCGTGCCCAAAGCGGCTGCCCAGCAGCTTCTTGCCCAGGCGCTCCAGGATCATCTGGCTGATGTTGCCCCCGCCGTTGGCGCGGACATCCACGATGAGGCCCTCCTTGCGGATCTGGGGGTAGTACCACTTGATGAACTCGTAGAGGCCGGGGGCCCCCATGTCCGGCACGTGCAGGTAGCCCACCTTCCCGCCACTGAGGCGGTCGACGGTCTCCTTGGAGCGCAGCACGAAGTCCAGGTAGCGCAGGCTGGCGTCGCTGTCGATGGGCCGGTAGGTGGCCTGGCGGGCGCCCTCCGCCACGGGCTTGTCGTTGAGGGTGAGGGTCACGGTGTAGGACTTGTTCCGCAGCCGCTCGTAGGGGTTGTCCGTGGCCTTCAGGTCCACCCCGTCGATGGCCAGGAGGTAGTCCCCTTCCCGGGCGTCCACGCCCACTTCCGTGAGGGGGCTGCGGTACTTGGCCTCCTCGTTGTGGCCGCGGTAGATCTTCGCCAGGCGGTAGCGTCCGGCGGTGGCGTCCAGCACGATGCGAGCCCCGGGCAGGGCCACCTTGGCCCGCTCGGGGAGGTAGGCGTCGCCGCCCTCGGTGTAGGTGTGGCCGATGTTCAGCTCAGAGATGAGCTCAGTGAGCACATAGGTGAGGTCCGAGCGGTGGGTGACGTGCTGGAGCCAGGGGCGGTACTGCTCCCGCAGGGCCTTCCAGTCGTAGCCGTGCATGTTCTTCACGTAGAAGAAGTCCCGGAAGCGGCGCCAGGCCTCGTCGTAGACCTCGCGCCACTCCTCGGCGGGGATGCGGTCCACGTAGAGGTCCTTGGTGGAGACGGGCTTCTTCTCGGCGCCCTTGGGCTTGGCCTCCAGCAGCTGATAGCCCCCGGCGGGACCCTGCCCGGCCCGGGCCAGGATCTTGCTGCCGTCCTGGCTGAGGGTCCAGCCCTGGACCTCGGCCAGTACCTCGGTCTCCTGGCGCTTCTTCAGATCAAACATCCAGAGGCCGTTGCCACCACCCCGGCGGCCCGTGGCCTCACCGTTCACGTTGGGGGTGCTCTTGGTGTAGAGGAGGAAGCCCTTGATGGCCTCCAGGGAGCTCAGGTTGTCGGCGGGCAGGGGCACGCGGGTGCCCCGCTGCTCGAAGCCGTCGACGTCGATGCGCACGGCCACGGGACCGCGGGCCTCGGGCTTCTTCTCGCCGTCGTCCTTCTTCTCGGCGGCCTGGCCCACTTCGTCACTCTCCTGGGGGAAGGGATGGGGCACATCCTTCCGCAGGGCGTAGGCGATGACATCAATGTTGCGGTTCCCGGCGTAGTCGAACTCCAGGTTGCTCATCTGCGGGGCATAGTCGCGGCGGGAGAGGGCGTAGAGGTACTTCCCTTCGGGATCCCAGGCGGGGTCCATGACCGGGAAGAGGTCCCCCGTAAGGCGATTCAGCTTCTGGTCTGCGAGGCCCCACACATGCAGGCTGCGCATGCCATTGGGGTTGCTGAGAGAGAAGGCCAGGAACTGGCCGTCCGGGGACCAGGCCAGGTCCGAGACGCGGCCGTTGGTGTCCCGCACCGCCTTCACCAGGGTGCGATCCGCCACGGTGAGCACGTAGATCTGGCCGTTCTTGTCCGTGAAGGCCAGGTGCTTGCCACCAGGCGCCCAGACAGGGGCGTTCAGCTGCACCGCCAGACCGGAGGTGAGGGCCTCGGGCCGGCCCTTGCCATCCTGGGCCACCAAGTAGACCTGATCCTCGCCATCCAGGTCAGAGATGAACGCCACCTTCTTGCCGTCCGGGGACCAGCGGGCGTGCTTGTCATGGGCGCCCGAGCTGTTGGTGAGGTTGCGCACGGGGCCCTTCTCCACGGGCACGGTGAAGACATCGCCCCGGGCCACGAACAGCGCCCGCTCGCCCTTGGGGGACAGGGCAAAGCCCTCGATGTTCCGCTCCACGCTGATGCGGGCAGGCCGGGAGGCCCCGCCGTCCGTGGGCACGGTGATGGACAGGCCCTGGTCGGTACCATCCTTCACGCTGAAGATGCGCAGCTCGCCGTTCAGCTCGTAGACGATGCGGGCCAGGTGGTCACTGGAGGGCCAGCGCACGTCCCAGGTCTTCTGGAAGGTCAGCTGCTTCACCGCATCGGTGGCCGGATCGGCGGCGAACAGGTTCAGGGTGCCGTCCCGGTCCGAAGCAAAGTAGACCTTGTCGCCGATCCACATGGGATCCCGCTCGGTGCGTGGGCTGGTGGCCAGCTTCTGCTGGGCGTTGGTGGCGAGGTCGAAGACGTAGAGCTCCTGGGCCCAGCCGCCCTCGTAGCGCTTCCAGTGGCGGAAGTCGCGGAACATGGGGGCGTAGACGATGCGCTTGCCATCCGGGGAGAAGGAGCCGGGCCCGGCGGTGGGCATGGGCAGCTTCTTCGGCAGACCGCCGGCCAGGCCCACGGTGTAGAGGGCGGTGCGGCTCAGCACGCCATCCGCATCGGCGGCGGCGCGGAAGAGCACGCTGGTGCCATCGGGGGTCCAGCCCACCACCTGGTGGTCGTAGCCACCCCGGGGCGGCAGGGGACCAGCGGCGGGGTCGAAGGTCAGCTGGCGGGGGATGCCGCCCGTGCTGGGGATCACATAGACCTGCTCATCCCCGTCGTACTGGCCCGTGAAGGCGATCCACTTGCCGTCCGGGCTGAACTTGGCGAAGACCTCCAGGCCCGGATGGGCTGTGAGCCGCGTGGCCAGGCCACCGGCGGTGCTGGCGGACCAGAGGTCGCCCCCGTGGGTGAACACCACCCGGTCCCCGCTGATGTCAGGGAAGCGCAGCAGCTTGGTCTGAGCCTGAGCAGAGGCGGCGAGCGCGAGGGTGAGCAGGACCCAGCGGAAGGGGGAGGGGCGGCCGGACATGGGATCACCTCGAAGAAAGGGAACCCATTGTAAGACGATGCACGCGCCCCGGGGGCTATAACCGGAACCCCTTCACAACCTGGCGGAGCCCTTCGGCCACCCGGGAGAGCTCCTCCGAGGTCAGGGTCACCTCCCGCACGGTGGTGGCCAGCTGGTGGGTGGCGGCAGCATTATGGGCCAGGCGGTCCTGGGTGTTGACCATGAGTCCCTCCACCCGGGCACTGCTGGCAGCCTCGGCCTGGTCCAGCTTGTCGACCTCCTCCACGTTGTGGGCAATGGCGGCAATCTGGGTGCGGATGGACTGGAGGTTCTGCAGGGTCTCGGCCACGCGGCTGGTGCCGCCGGACACGGTCTCCTGGGCCTGTACGATGAGCTGCTCGATGTCCTTGGCGGCCCGGGCGCTGCGCTCGGCCAGCTTCCGCACTTCCTCGGCCACCACGGAGAAGCCCCGGCCGTGGGCCCCGGCCTTGGCGGCCTCGATGGCTGCATTCAGGCTCAGCAGGTTGGTCTGGGTGGCGATGTCCTGGATGACCTTCACGGCCCGGAAGATCTCCCCGGTGACCTGCTGGATGCCGTCCATGCCCTCGGCCAGGGACTGCCCCGAGCGGGCGCCCTGCTGGGTGGCTGTCACGGCCTCCGTGGTGCGGTCGCCCACTTCGCGGGTCTGGATGCTCACCTCCCCCAGGCTGCGGCTGAGGGAGCGCATCTCCTGCACCACCTGATCACCGGATTGGCGGAGGGCGTCTCCCACCTGGGCGATGCCTTCGACGGTGGCCAGCATCTGCTCAGCGGAGGCGGCCAGCTCCGTACTGCCGGAGGCCACGCGCTCGGCCAGCTGATTCACTTCGAGCACGGTCTTGCGCAGGCCAGCGTTGTAGTCGTTGAAGGCCTGGACAGCCTCGCCGATCTCGTCCTCCCCTTCCACCGGCAGCTGTCGGGAGAGGTCGCTGGTGCGCAGGCCCTTCACCAGGTGCCAGAGCGGGCGGGCGATCTGGGCGGCGAACTTCAAGGACAGGAAGAAGATCGCCAGGGACAGGAGGAGGGTCGCCGCCAGCATCCACAAGAAGGTGGTGCGAACCTCCGCCTTCACATCGTCCACATACACGCCAGCCCCCAGCACCCAGCCCCAGGGGGCAAAGCGCTTCACGAAGGACACCTTGGGCACCAGGCCTTCCTGGCTGGGCCGGGGCCAGTCATAGAACAGGAAGCCGCCGTCTGCGGGGGCCGCTGTGCGGTCCACGTCCCGAAAGAGCTGGGCCATGCGGGGCTCCAGGGTGTCCGTGAGCTTGCCCAGCAGATCGGCGCTGGGATGCTGCAGGATCCGCGGGCCTTCGCCCTGGATCCAGAGGTAGTTCTTCCCCTCGAAGTGGAGGGTTCCGATCAGCTCCTTGGCCCGGGTCTCCGCATACTCCCGGGTCCGACGGCCGGCCTGGACTTCCTTCTCCTGGCTCTCGAGGATGCCCATGGCCAGCTCCACCACGTTGCGAACGCCCCCCTGGCGGCTGCTCATGGAGGCCCGCTCCAGGCGCGGCAGAAAGACCAGGAACAGCAGCATCAGAAACAGGCCGATGGGCAGGAGGCTGTGCAGCACCACCCGGGTTGCAATCCGGCGCAGACGCTTCCGCAATTTCTCGAACACCCCTACCCCCAATGGATTCAGCTGACCTGGTTCAATCTCATCGGCAGGCCTTGTTCGACCTTGAAAAAACAGTGCCTTCACCCGAAGGTTCCAGCGGTCCGTGCGATGATGCGGAGATGGACGCGCCGCTCTCCGTCAAGCGCCTGCTGGAGCAGATCAAGACCCGCATCGAGCCCCCCTTTGCGGCGGCCTGTGTGGTGGGTGAGGTCTCGAACTTCAAGGCCTCGGGCAAGCACTGGTACTTCACCCTCAAGGAGGAAGGCGCTGCCTTGGCTTGTGCCGTCTGGGGCAGCCAGCAGCGGTTCCTGCAGCACCGGCCGGCCGATGGCCAGCGGGTGATCCTCAAGGGCAGCCTGGACCTCTACGTGGCCGGGGGCAGCCTCAAGCTCATCGTCACCCACTGCGAGCCCGCCGGTGCGGGGGACCTGCAGGCCCGCCTGCGGCAGCTGGAAGCGGAGCTCCGCGCCCAGGGCTGGTTCGACCGGCCCAAGCGCCCCCTGCCCCCCTTTCCCCAGCGCCTGGGGGTCGTGGCGGCCCTGGGCGGGGCAGCCCTGCGGGATGTGCTGGAGGTGACGGCCCGCCGGGCCCCCGGCATCCACATCCTGGTGGCCACGGCGGCCGCCCAGGGCGAGCGCTGCGTGCCTGAGACCCTGCTGGCCCTGGAGGAACTCCAGGATCCCCACTGGGGCTGCGACGCCATCCTGCTGGTGCGGGGCGGCGGCAGCCTGGAGGACCTCTGGGCCTTCAACGACCCGGCCCTGGTGAAGGCCGTGGCCCAGTGCCGGATTCCGGTCATCACCGGCGTGGGGCACGAGATCGATACCACCCTCGTGGACCTGGCCGCCGACCGCCGGGCGGCCACGCCCAGCCAGGCGGCCGAGCTGGCCACCCCCGACCGGCAGGCCCTGGCCGCCGACCTGCGCCGCCGCACCGAGACCCTCGCCGATCGCATGCACTGGCGCCTGCAGGGCCTGGAGACCACCCTCAACCTCCACGTGGACCAGGGCCTGTTGCGCACAGAACCGCTCGCCTCCGCCGAGCGCCGCCTGGCCTCCCTGGGCCAGCGTCTGGCTCTGGCCCACCCGGTCCGAGGGCTGGATGCCGCCGCCGCCCAGGCGGCCCTGCTGCGCCAGCGCCTCCTCCACGCCGGCCGCCGGGTAGCCCGGGAGGCCGACCTGCCCCGGGTGGGGGAGGCCCAGCGCCGCCTGGCCCCCGCAGCCCTGCGCACCTTCCAGCGCCTGGAGCAGCGCCTGGCAGTGCTCAGCCAGCGGCTTCAGGGCCTGGATCCAACCGGCCCGCTGCAGCGAGGTTTTGTCCTGGCCCTGGGGGCTGACGGCCGACCCGCCACCCGCGCGGCGGACCTCCCGGCGGGGGCCAGCCTGCGACTGCGCTGGCAGGACGGTGAGCGCAAGGCAACGCTGGACTGAACAGATCTCAGGCTGCACCTGCACTTAGTCGATAGGGGACTAGGCAGGGTTATTAGGATGATCACTTTTCTACCAGCACGACTGATGCATCTTTTGGCTGTTTTCGCGACGGTCCTCCTTAGCATGGCCCACCTGCAGGCCGCCCCCCGCCGAGTTGTGACCGTTGCCGTGTTCCCTCACGCCCCGGCGCTGTCCATGAGTGAGGACGGAACAGCCCGCGGCTTCTATGCGGACATGCTCCGCGAAGTCGCCACCCGGGAAGACTGGGACCTGCGCTTCGTGCCGGGCACCTTCCAGGAGGGCCTCGACCGCCTTCGGGCTGGTCAGGCGGACCTCCACACCAGCGTCGCCCTGACTCCCGCCCGCAGCCTCTACCTGGACTACGGGAAAGAGTCCTCCTTTACGGTGTGGAGCATCCTCTATGCGCACCCCAAGGCCGAGATCCACACGGTGCTGGATGTGCTGAACCGCCGCATCGGCCTCATGCGCGGCGATGTGAACGGCGACCACTTCCGCGATCTCTGCGCCCGGTTCAACCTCCAGGTCAGCTACGTGGAATACGGCAGCTTCGAGGACGTCATGCGGGCCGTGGAAAGCGGTCAGGTGGATGGGGGGGTGGCTACCAATGTCTTTGGCTACTCACAGGAGTCGCGCTTCCGGGTAGAGCGGACACCCGTCGTCTTCAGTCCCTTTGACACCTTCTTCGCCACCACCAAGGGTCACAACGCCGACCTCCTAAAGGCCCTGGACACCTACCTTGCTGAAGGCAAGCGGAACCCGGATTCCGGCTACCGCCAGGCCCTCAACCGCTGGCTGGCACCCCAGCTGAAGTCGGGCCTGCCGAGCTGGCTGGTTCCCACAGGGCTGGGGGTCCTGGCCGCCCTCGCCCTGGCCATCCTCACGGCGCTCGCCTTCCGACGCCAGGTGGATGCTGCCACCGCCGAGATCCGGGCCTTGAACGTCGGCCTGGAGCGAGAGCTCACCGAGCGCCGCCGCATGGAGGCCCAGATCCTCCACGTGGCCAGCGGCGTCTCCGGTTCCTATGGCGAGTCCTTCTTCCAGGACCTGGTGCTGCACCTGGCCCAGGCCATCGGTGTGGACGGCGCCTTCATCGGCGAGACCATCACGGTGGACGGCGTGAAGCGGATCAAAACCCTGGCCGTCTCCCTAGACGGCACCCGCGCGCAGAATCTGAACTACCCTGTCGCTGGTTCCCCTTGCGAGCAGGCCCTGGCGGGAGATCTCTGCATCGTTCCCAGGGGCGCTCAGCAGCGTTACCCGGACTTCGGAGTGCTCAGGGAGGTGCAGGCCGAGGCCTACATCGGCACCCCCCTCCTGGATTCTCAGAACAAGGTGACGGGCATCCTGGTGGTGCTCCACCGGAGCCCCCTACCCGCCCCGGCGGAGGCCGCCTCCCTGCTCCGGATTTTTTCGACCCGGGCTGCGACCGAGCTGGAGCGCCGCAGCAGCGAAGGGGAGCGGCTGCTGCTGGAGCGGCAGATGCAGCACGCCCAGAAGCTCGAGAGCCTCGGTGTGCTGGCAGGGGGCATTGCGCACGACTTCAACAACCTGCTCACGGCGATGCTCGGGCAGATGAACGTGGCCCAGGGCAAGCTGCCCGAGGACTCCCCCGCCCTGCCCCACCTGGACCGGCTGGAGCGCATCATCCACCGGGCGGCAGACCTCACCCGCCAGATGCTGGCGTACTCCGGCAAGGGGCGCTTCGTGGTGCGCTCCCACGATCTCAACCATGTGGCCCGGGAGGTGACGCACCTGCTGGAGGTCTCCATCTCCAAGAAGATCGCCCTGCGCTTTGACCTGGCCAAGGGCATCCCGCATGTGGAGGCCGACGCAGCACAGATCCAGCAGGTGATCATGAACCTCGTGACCAATGCCGCCGACGCCATCGGCGACCAGGAGGGCACCATCCGGCTCACCACCCGGAGCCTCCAGCTGGACCGCGCCTATCTGGATCAGGTCTTCCGGGGCCAGGACCTCCAGCCCGGGTCCTACGTCACCCTCGAGGTGAGCGACACCGGGTGCGGCATGAGCAGCAGTGTGAAGGACCGCATCTTCGAGCCCTTCTTCACCACCAAGGTGACCGGGCGGGGCCTGGGCCTCTCGGCCACCATGGGCATCCTGAAAGGGCACCGCGCCGGCATGCACATCGACAGTGAACCCGGACGCGGCACCACCTTCAAGCTGCTCTTCCCCACCACGGAGGTGCAGTGCGAGGAAGCGGTGGTCCAGTCGGCCACCTCTGCCCGGACCAGCCGCGCAACGGTTCTGCTGGTGGACGATGAGGAGATGATTCGCGAGGCCGCCACAGCGGTCCTGGAGTCGCTTGGGCTGACGGTGGTCTCCGCCTGCGATGGGCGGGAGGCCGTGGCAGCGGTGCAGCGCCCGGACCTGCAGGTGGACCTGGTGCTGATGGACCTCACCATGCCCCACATGGACGGCCGAGAGGCCTTTCAGATCATTCGCAGCCTCCGCCCGAACCTGCCTGTGATCCTCAGCAGCGGCTACAACGAGCAGGAGTCCATTCAGTCCTTCAGCGGCCGGGGCCTGGACGCCTTCCTCCAGAAGCCCTACACCCTGCGCGCCCTCGAGCAGACCGTCACGGATGTGCTGGCGCGGAACAGAGCTTAGGGCTGGCGGAAATCGAGGCGAGCGAGAGGGAGCCTCAGGATCGGCAGGCACCGGCACTGCGCGGGAGCGGCCTGTACTCGTGCTATGGTAAAAAATATTTGCTGGTGATGAATGCCAAACCCCCATCCCCCAGACGCCACGCTCTCGCCTGAGCAGCCGCTGCTGGAGGCGCTCACGCCGGTAGGGCGCTTCCGCATCGAGGGGCACCTGGGCCACGGTGGCATGGGCGAGGTCTACCGGGCCTGGGACCCCGTGCTGGAGCGCAGCGTGGCCCTCAAGCGCCTGCGAATCGGCGCCGAACGCGACAGCGGCGCCCAGGAGCGCTTCCGCCGTGAGGCCCTGGCCCTGGCCCAGCTGAACCATCCCAATGTCTGCCAGGTGCACGACCTGGTGGACGATCCCCTGGGCACCTTCATCGCCATGGAGCTGGTGGAAGGCAGCACCTTGGACCAGGCCGGACCGGTCCTCACGCCCCGGGAGAAGCTCCAGGTACTCCAGTGCGTGGCTCAGGCCCTGGAGGCCACCCACGCCAAGGGCATCGTCCATCGGGACCTGAAGCCCCGCAACGTCATGGTCCACGAGCGCCAGCCCGGTGAGCCGCCCCGGGTCAAGGTGGTGGACTTCGGCCTGATGCGCCTGCTCACCCCCAGCACTCAGGAGGGCCTGCCGCTCACGCAGGCACCCGGCCGCAGCGTCCTGACCGAGCACCCGGAGGACTTCGAAGAGACCAGCCAGCTGCGCGTGATCAGCGGGTCCTCAGACCACTCCGGGTCCCCGCGGGGAGCGGGTTCAGGCTCCGACTCCTCCAGCCAGCTCACCCAGAACGGCACCTTCATGGGCAGCCCCGGCTATGCGTCCCCGGAGCAGATCCAGGGCCAGTCCGTGGGTCCCGCCAGCGATGTCTTTTCCCTGGGCATCCTGGCCTGGGAGCTCCTCACAGGCGAGCACCCCTTCCCCGGCGATGGCCGGTCGCGCATGAAGGCCATCGTCCATGGCACCCGACGGAAATTCAAAGCCAAGGGGCTGCCTGCAGGCACCGAGGACCTCCTCAAGGGCATGCTGGAGACCCACCCTTTCAAGCGCCCCACTGCCGCCAAGGTGGCCGAGTCCTTCCAGCACCTGCTCCGGCCACGCCGCGCGCTCTGGTGGACCGCCGCCCTCCTGGTGGTGGCTGTCCTGGCCGTAGGCGCAGGCAGCATCCTTCCGGGAATACTCAATCGCACTCCCCGGCGCCTCGCCATCCTGCCCTTTATCAACGCCACTGGGGACAGCCGCTTCACGGGCCTCATCCAGCGCGCCCTGCCCGAGGACGTCGGCGCTCGGCTGGCTGGCTCGGCCCACCTCCAGGTGGTGGAGCAGGAGACCCTGGCCCGGGCGGCCAAGAAGCTGGGCCTGGACCTGAGCCAGCCCCTGGACCCTGCCGCCCGCAAGCGCCTGGCCGCCTACCTCAAGGTGGGGCTCCTGCTGCGCGGCGATGTTCGCCAGAGCGCGGGACTCACCCTGGACTATGTGCTGGAAGAGCCCTCCGGCCAGGCTCGCGCCCAGGGCCTCCTGAGCCCCAGCGGCCCCCCCACCGTGGCCCTGCAGGCGCTACCGGGCGCCCTCGTGGAGGGTGTGGGGAGAAAGGCGGGTGCCACCGACCTCCAGGCTCCGACCCCAGAGCCGGGCCTGAGTGGAGAAGCCCTGGTGGCCTATGGCCAGGCCCTGGAGCTCATGGGCAAGGGAGGCTACAAAGAGGCCCTGCCCCTCATGCGCACCGCAGCTTTCCAAAACCCGCAGGCCGCCGGCCCAGTGGTGGGCTACGCCTCCTGCCTGTTCCGGACCGGGGACCCAGCCACCGACGTGGCCCTGCGCTGGGCGGTGAACACGGCCCGCCTCGCCAAGGACCGCTACCGGGAGGTCATCGCCCTCAAGGCCCTGGCCCTGCGGGAGCGCGAGCAGCGCCACCTGGACCTGGCCGTGGCCGCAGGCCGCGAGGGCGTGGCCCTGGCGGAGAAGGCCGGCTTCGAAGCGCAGCGGGTGGCCATCCTCAACAACCTGGGCCTGGTGCTCCAGGACCAGGGCAAGCCAGTCGAAGCCGAGGCCTGCTACCGCCAGGCAGCCGAGGTGCAGCGGCGGCTACCCGATCCCCAGGGCCTGGCCAATAGCATCAACAACCTCGCCATCCTGGCCCGCAACCGGGGTGCCTTCCCGGAAGCCGAGGCCCAGTATCGGGAGGCCCTGGCGCTGCACCAATCCCAGGAGAACCGCTACGGCGAGGCCCTCGCCCGCACCAACCTGGGGGACCTCACCCTCAGCGCCGGGCGCTTCCAGGAAGCACTGGAGCACCTCACCAAGGCGGATGCGCTCTACCAGCAGGTGGGCAACCGCACCGAGCGCGCCACCTGCCAGCTCAACCTGGGTGTGCTGCACCAGTGCCAGGGGGCCTTCGATGCCGCCGAGACCGCCTTTCAGACCTCCCGCAGCCTGGCGGAGGAAGCCCAGGCCCCGCCCACCGTGGCCCTGGCGTGGTTCTATCTGGCCGGCCTCGCCCGGCAGCGCGGCCACATCGACGAGGCCACCGCCCGCTAC
>CAITBU010000344.1 GCA_903890595.1 uncultured Holophagaceae bacterium
CTGCTCCCCGTCGAGGCCTTCCGCACGCACCCCGGTGGTGGGGTCTCCGGCACCGTGGAAGGGGCCCCCTGGCGACTAGGCAGTGAGGCTTTCCTGGCTGCACCCTTCCCGTCGCTGGAGGCCGACGCCACGGCGGTAGGCCTGGCGAACGGAGAGGGCCTCCAGGCAGTCTTCATCCTCGGGGATCGCCTGCGGACCGAGGCTCCGGTGGTGGTCGCAGAGCTGCGCCGCCAGGGGCTGCGTCTGCACCTGCTCACTGGGGACCGGGCTTCTGCTGCGGAGGCCATGGCGGCCTCAGCTGGCATCGAGGAGGTGGTGGCCGGGGTCCGGCCCGAAGGCAAGCTGGAGCACCTCCAAAAGCTGCAGGCTGGAGGGGCGGTGGTCTGCTTCGTGGGCGATGGCGTCAACGATGCCCCGGCCCTGGCGCAGGCCGACTGCGGCATCGCCATGGGCTCTGGTGCCGGCGAGCAGGGCACGGGGGCCGCCATGGCAGCAGCGCCCCTGGTGCTGCTGCGCCCGGGCCTGGAGCCGATCCTGGCGGCCCGCAGCCTTGCGCTCCGCACCCACCGGGTGATCCTCCAGAACCTCGGCTGGGCCTTCGGCTACAACCTGCTGCTGGTGCCCCTGGCTGCCACGGGTCAGCTGGAACGCTTTGGCGGGCCCATGCTGGCGGGCGTGGCCATGGGGCTTAGCTCGCTCACGGTGGTGCTCAATGCCCTCCGGCTCCGGCGCTGATCACAGGTCCTTGGCCAGGTCCTTGAGGTAGGCGGCGAAGTCGCCCCGGAGCTCCGCCCGCTTCAGGGCGTACTCCACGTTGGCCTTCAGGTAGTCCAGCTTGTTGCCGGTGTCCCAGCGTTTGGCGGGGATGGGGGCGGCCACCAGGCGGCCTTCTCGGGCCAGGGCGGCGAGGGCATCCGTCAGCTGGTACTCGCCGCCCACACCGGGTTCCAGCGCGGCGAGGTGGTCGAACACGCGGGGCTCCAGGACGTAGCGCCCTACCACTGCCCACCGGCTTGGGGCGGCAGACGGGTCTGGCTTTTCGACAATCGTTGTCACTTTCCATGGGCCATCGGAGGCGGGTGGTGCGTTGACGATGCCATAGCGCGAGACGTGCTCAAGGGGGACTTCCTGTACGCCAACCACGGAACAGCCCGTGGCATGGTGGGCGGTGATGAGGGCTTCCAGTGCAGAGTCGGCTTCGTCGAAGACGTCGTCACCCAGGAGGAGGGCGAAGGGTTCATCCCCCACGGCATGGCGGGCGCAGAGGACGGCATGCCCGAGGCCCAGGGGCTCGCCCTGGCGAACGTAGGCGAACTGGGCCAGCTGGGCGATGCCCTGCACCAGCTCCAGGTCCGAGAGGTTGCCGCGGCGGCGCAGGGTGTCCTCCAGCTCGAAGGCGACGTCGAAGTGGTTCTCGATGGCGGCCTTCCCCCGGCCCGTGACCAGGACGAGGCTCTCAACGCCGGCTCGGACCGCCTCCTCCACCACGTACTGGATGACGGGCTTGTCCACAAGTGGAAGCATTTCCTTGGGTTGGGCCTTGGTGGCCGGCAGGAACCGGGTACCCAGTCCGGCGACGGGAATGACCGCTTTCCGCAGCTTGTTCATGGGCTCTCCGGTGACCATGATGGCCGAAGGATGGCCCCAGCAGAAGGTTTGGCGGCCTCTTCCGAAATTTTTTCTTGCGTGATGATGCCCGAGTGGTAGTCTGTATGTCCTGCGCAGTTGAGGCTGTGGGGATCTGCGGTGGGTGCAAGCCGATTGCGGAGGCCATGCGAGGCATGGGAGCGTCTTTGAAAACCGGATAGAAGATAGGAAGCCTTTGAGGGTTTCA
>CAITBU010000345.1 GCA_903890595.1 uncultured Holophagaceae bacterium
GCACCCTTGTCCACGAGCTGCTTGAAGAGGCGGTTGCCTTCTTCGCCAGCGACGCTGTAGGCACCGAGGCCAGCCAGCCAGATGTGGTAGGCGGACTCCTTCAGGCTGGGAACGAGATCGGACTTCTTCTTGATGGCCATGTGCTGGCTCCTTTCATCCGGCACCCTGGCCGGGAGGGTTGGGTTAGCGTGCGGTCTTGCGGGAGCGGCCGGAGCCCTTGGGGGCATCGGTCCGGGCTTCGAGTTCGGCGAGGGCGGCCTCTAGTTCTGCGAGGCGGCTGCGTAGGAGGGCCATGTCTTCCGGGGCGGCCGAGGCCTTGGTCAGGCGGTCTACTGAGGTGCGCACCACGGTGTCCACGGTCGCCTGGACGCGGTCGGCGCCCACCGCGAGGGCCTCGCCGCCTCGGCGAATGACTTCATGGAGGAAGTCTCCCGAGAGCAGGCCGGAGCCCCGCCGGTGGTCTTCGTAGATGCTCTGGGCGAGGGTCTGGGAGGTGACATCCTCGCCGGTGCTGCTGTCCATCACCTGCAGCTCCTGGCCGGAGCGGATCCAAGCCGAGAGCTCCTCGAGGGAGACGTAGCGGCTCTCTTCGGTGTCGTAGAGCTTGCGGCTGGCACCACCGTAGCGTTTGATCAGGCGGATCATCAGAGGGACCCCTTCCGGAACCCAATTTACCGCATTGCGGCAATCGCGCCAGTCTTTTTTTCCGCACTGCGGCATTTATTTTTGAGTTCCACCCGTCCGGGCCACCGCCAGCCGCTGGGCGAATCGCCCAAGTCCTTCCAAATCAGTGGGTGGGTCCAGCTCAAGGGCCAGGGGCAGGATCTCCTGGCCTTCCGGGAACAGACCCCGGAGCAGCTCCAGGCCCCGCCGATCCCGGTCCGCCAGGAAGCGGAGGAGCTCCAGGCCTGGGGCCTTGCCCCGGGCCGCCCCCGGATCGGGGTGCAGCTGATTGACCACGATGGGGCCCAGGTGGTGGCCGGTCTCCTTCAGCTTGCGGAGAAAGAACATGGCATCTGGCACCCGCTCGGGACCGGGCCCAGCCACCAGGACAAAGCGGGTGTCGGGCGCCCGGAGCAAGGCCTCCACCGCAGCGGCCCGGGCCTTGAAGCCCTCGAACAGCGGGGCAAAGGCCCGGATGAACGCCACCACATCCAGGAGGAAGCGGCGCCCGATGAGGCGGTCCGAGAGGTCCATGGCCCCCTTGGCCAGGAGGCGGAAGGTGAGGCCCCGGCGGCCCTCGCCATCCCACCAGGGATCCAGGGCGAAGCGGATCGCCTTGTTATCCACCAGGTGCAGCATGCGCTCAGGAGCCTGAAGAAAGTCCAGGGCCTGGCGGGTGGGTGGAGTATCCAGGATGATGCGGTCATAGCCCCCCTCGGCCTGCATCTCGAAGAGCCGCTCCATGGCCATGTACTCGAGGATCCCGGCCAGGTTGCCCGCCAGGTCCCGATAGAAGCGATTGGCAAAGATGCGCTGGGCCGCAGCAGCATCCGGCGCATAGGTGTGGATGAGGCGGTCGAAGGTGCGCTTGGCGTCGAGCAGGGCCGCATCCAGCTCGCCGGGACCCACCCCCACCACCCGCACTGCGTCGTCCTTGGGGGCCTCGCCCACCCCCAGGGCGTCCTTCAGGCGCAGGGAGGGGTCGAAGGTCATCACCAGGGTGCGCCGCCCTTCCTGGGCCGACCGCACGGCCAAGGCCGCCGCCAGGGTGGTCTTGCCGACGCCCCCTGCGCCCACCAC
>CAITBU010000346.1 GCA_903890595.1 uncultured Holophagaceae bacterium
AAGAGCCTCGACTCCGAGCAGCGGCAGCTGGTGGAACGCCTGCGCCGCAGCTTTGCCGGCGAGCCCCTCGACGGCGAGGAGGGCGGCTTCCTGTCCAAGGTCTTCGGGCCGGAAAAGGGCAGCAAGAAGAAGTAGCTACAGCGGTGCCACCACCACCTGCCCCTTGCCTTGCTGTTTGGCCTGGAAGAGGGCGAGGTCAGCCTGCTCCAGCAGGCGACCGGCACCGTCGGCGTGCTCCGGGAAGGCGGCCACACCCACGCTGACGGAGATGGTGTGGGGGGCGCCGCCCAGGTCCAGGGGGTGGGCCCGCAGGCTCTGGAGCAGCCGCTCCCCCAGCTTCCAGGCCCCCTGAGCAGAGGTGGCGGGCATGAGGATGCAGAACTCGTCGCCGCCGTAGCGGTAGAGGCGATCGTGGGCCCGGCAGAGCCGCTGGGCGATGCGGGCGACGGCCTCCAGGAGGTGACTGCCGGCGGGGTGACCGTGGCGGCTGTTCACCTGCTTGAGGTCATCCACGTCCAGGAACAGCAAGGCCAGGGACTCTTCCTTGGCGGCGGCAGCCCGCACGGCTCGGGGCAGTTCCGCCTCCAGGCAGCGGCGGTTCTGGGCCACGGTGAGGTCATCCTTGAAGGACAGGGCCCGGCTCTCCTCCAGGCGCCAGGCGCTCACCAGAAGCGGCTCCATGTCATCGAAGCCCCGCAGGAACACCTCCGGGGGGGCCTTGGGCGCCAGCAGCCGCAGGATGCCCAGCTGTTCCGAGGGGGCCAGGAGGAAGGCTTCCCCCCGGCGCACGAGGTCAGCGGCCTCCTGGCGGGGCAGGGGGGCCTCGGGGAAGGCGCCGTCGCCGGCCAGCTGGAAGAAGGTCTGCTCCCGCCGCAGCCAGATGGCCCCGCCCCGGGCGCCGGACTGCCGCACAGCGCGGTCCAGGGCCAGGCGCAGCAGCTCCTCCAGGGAGGCCAGGTGCATCATCTGCCGCAGCCAGCCCTCGCTGCCCAGGTCTCGCTGCCGGAGGTGCAGCAAGGCCTGCCGGGCGGCCTCCAGGGGGCGGTCCTGGAGCAGCACCCAGCCCGGGCGGGCGCCCAGGACAGCGCTTACTTCCTCCGGTTCGGCCCGCTCCACCCACCACAGGACCTCGGTGCCCTCCGGGGGCAGCAGGCGGGGATCCGGCCGTTCGGCGACCACGACCAGGGTGCCGGGCCCTGGGCCGGTTGCCACCGCATGCCCCCAGGTGGCCAGCGCCGCCCGGAGGGCTGCTCCGGCGGGCGTGGGCTGGTAGTCGAGCCATTGAATGGGGGGCATGGGGTTCCCGGTTATCCGCTGCTTCGGCAGGGAGAGGGGTCCCGATGAGGCCCCCCTTGCCGCTATTTGTCCAGGATCTGCAGGTGGGACCAACGGGGACCTGGGTGCGGATCGTCTGGATATGACCTGGGAAAAGCATACAATGGTCTGTGTTTTGAATGTCTATGAGGGGTGCTACCATCACAGACCCCACATCTGGAGGCAGCCGGTGGTCAGCAAGCTCGGCGAAATGCTCGTGAAGGCCCAGCTCATCACCGATGTTCAGCTGGACGAAGTCATCAAAATTCAGCGCAGAGAGGGCGGCAAGCTCGGCAGCATCGTGGTGCGGGCCGGGTTCTGCTCCGATCAGGACATCGTCAGCTTCCTCGGGATGCAGTACGGTGTGCCGGCGGCGGACCTGGAGCAGTGGCCCACCATTGATTCCTCGGTCATCGCCCTCATCCCCAAGGACCTGGCCCAGCGCCACAAGGTGTTGCCCCTGCAGCGAACGGGGAACGTGCTCACCCTGGCCATGTCAGATCCCACCGACATCTTCGCCATGGACGACGTGCGGTTCCACACGGGCTACAACGTGGACCCTGTGGTCTCCAGCGAGATGGGTCTGTCCCGGGCAGTGGAGAAGTACTACGGTGGCAACAGTGCTCTGAAGCTGGCCGAAGGCGTCTCTCCCCGCGCCCATCGGGAAGGCGGGTTCAACGGCGGCCCGACCCTCTCCGGGCTACCTGGGGACTTCTCCGAGGAAGACGAGCACTTCGACCTCTCCGAGCTGGAGCAGGAGCTCGACGCGGACGCTGAATACGACGCCGCCGACGACGATGACGACAGCGTCAATGTGGGCAGCCTGAAGCGGGGCAGTGAAGACGCCCCGGTGGTCAAGCTGGTGAACATGGTGCTCATCGATGCCATCAAGCGGGGCGCTTCCGACATCCACATCGAGCCCTACGAAAAGAGCTACCGCATCCGCTTCCGCATCGACGGCATCCTGCAGGAGGTCATGCGGCCCAACCTGAAGCTGAAGGATCCCCTCACTTCCCGCGTGAAGATCCTGGCCAAGCTCAACATCGCTGAGCGGCGCCTGCCCCAGGACGGGCGCATCAAGCTGCGGGTGAACATGGGCGGCCGGCAGAAGGTCATCGACTACCGCGTCAGCATCCTGCCCACCCTCTTCGGCGAGAAGATCGTGCTCCGGTTGCTGGACAGCGACAAGCTCATGCTGGACCTCACCAAGCTGGGCTTCGAGCCCGAGAGCCTGGAGCGCTGGGACCGGCAGATCAGCAAGCCCTACGGCATGGTCCTGGTGACCGGCCCCACGGGGTCTGGCAAGACCAACACGCTGTACTCCTCCATCGCCAAGCTCAACACCGTGGACACCAACATCATCACGGCCGAGGATCCGGTGGAGTTCAACTTCCCCGGCATCAACCAGGTCCAGATGAAGGAGCAGATCGGCCTCAGCTTTGCGGCGGCCCTCCGGTCCTTCCTGCGGCAGGATCCCAACATCATCCTGGTGGGTGAGATCCGCGACTTCGAGACGGCGGAGATCGCCATCAAGGCCTCGCTGACGGGCCACCTGGTGCTATCGACGCTGCACACCAACGATGCCCCCAGCACCATCAACCGCCTCATGAACATGGGCGTGGAGCCGTTCCTGGTGGCCACCTCCGTGAACATCATCTGCGCCCAGCGCCTGGTGCGCCGCCTGTGCAATGCCTGCAAGACCGTGGACACCCACCACCAGCCCGAGGAGGCCCTCTACCAGGTCGGGTTCACCAAGGAGGAGGTCCAGAAGGGGATCACCTTCTACCAGCCCGTGGGCTGCGAGGCCTGCAACAAGCGCGGCTACCGCGGTCGGGTAGGCCTCTACGAGGTGCTAGAGATGTCCGAGACCCTCAAGGACATGATCCTCACCGGCGCCTCGGCCATCGAGCTCCGGGAGCAGGCCCAGAAAGAGGGCATGATCACCCTCCGCCGCTCCGGCTGCCGCAAAGTCATGGACGGCGTCACCTCCATCCAGGAGATTGTGCGAGAGACGGTTTTGTAGGTTTAAAGAAAGACAGAATTAACAGGATTAACTGCTGAATTAACAGGATTAGTGTATTGGGAGGCGTGAATTGGAGAGGGACCTTCAGGCTACCGGTGGGAGGGACCTTTCGGGTCGCGTCATTGGTTCGGCCATGAAGGTTCACTCCACCTTGGGTCCTGGCTTTGCCGAGGCGGTCTACCAGAATGCGTTGGGGCTGGAGCTGGCCCTAGAGGGCATCCCCTGTGAGCGCGAGAAGGGCATCGAGGTCAGGTATCGGGGCGAATCCGTGGGGCAGTACCGGGCCGACTTCCTGGTGGCAGGAATCTTGATCGTAGAGCTGAAGGCCGTCTCGGCTCTCCTGCCCGAGCATGAAGTCCAAGTCGTGAACTACCTCACTGCCACCGGATTGGACCAGGCCCTCCTCCTCAACTTCGGCGCCCGCAGCCTCCAAATCAAAAAGAAATTCCG
>CAITBU010000347.1 GCA_903890595.1 uncultured Holophagaceae bacterium
GGAAGTCCCGCTTCAGGCCCGGCAGGTTGGCCACCACCTTCCGGGTGGAGGACCGATTCGCCAGGGCGTCGAGCTCTGGCAGGTAGCCATAGGTGGCACTGTAGGTGTCGATGAGGTCGCGCACGGTCTTGAGGGTAAGGGTGGCCTCGTAGGTCCAGGAGCCGAGCCAGGGCAGCTCCTGCTGGCGCTCTGCGCCCACCTGGACGAGGTCGGTCCGGGGGGCCTTGAGATCACCCACACTCACGTTCGCCACACCCTGCACACCGTTCACCTGCCAGGTCCGCCAGTCACCCAGGGTGGGAATCCACACCTGCTTCACCGTGGCCGGCCCTCCTGTGGTTGCACCAGCGGCGGTCAGGTTGCCGGCCGTGGGCGGGCTGAAGATGCGACCCGCATAGGCGAAGAGGCGGGTGCGACCATCGGCCGCGGGGTCCCAGGACAGGCCCAGGCGGGGACTCAGGAGGGTCTGCCGGTAAAGGTTGCGACCATCCTCAGCAGCAAGGCTGGCGCGATCCACCCGCACGCCCAGGTTGGCGGTCCAGTTCGCAGCGAAGCCCCAGTCATCCTGGAGGAAGACCCCCAGCACCGTCTGCTTCATTGGGTTGCCGTAGGAAGCCCCATCCGCCAGGGTGCGCTGGTAGAGGTAGCTTGCGCGCCCCCCGACCAGCTGGCCCGTGACGGGGCTGGGGGTGGCAAGGCTGTCCCCCACTCCATACCCAAGAGTGCTGCCGTTGTTCGCCAGCAGGCCCGCCTGGATGGCCGCTAGCTCCCCGGCCGCAGGCCCGGTGCCACCCGCAGCGCGATCCACGTAGGACAGGCCGAACGAAGGGCGCTGGAAGACCTTGGTGTACGCCGACCAGAGCCCCTGGAAGCCACCCTTGAGCTGGTGGGCTCCGGTGAAGGCACTGAGCTCGCTGCGAAGGGTCAGGTTCTTGATGCGGTCCAGGCGATCCTCAGCGTAGGCACCAAAGGTCTCGCCACCGGGGGCATCCAGCTGGCCGCGGAATGGACCGGCTCCCGGGGTGGCCGGAGACCAGTGGAAGCTGGTGCGGTGCAGACCCAGCGTGTTCTCCCAGGTGAGCGCAGGGCCGAGAGCACCCACATGCTTCAGGAGGTAGCTGTCGCCGCCTCGAGTGCGGTTGGGCTGCTGGAAGTCCTTCACGCTGCTGTCCCCGGCGGTGTCGAAGTTGGCCTGGGTGACTGGATCGCCGAAATAGCTGAACTCGAAGCGGTGGTCCGCGCTGGCCAGCCAGGTCAGCTTCATGAACCGGTAGCTCCGGTCCTCCTCCTGGCTCCGCCGATGCGGCGCCGTGCCCAGGGGCTGCACGTTCTCGAAGTCCAGGCTTTGCAGCTGGCGGTTGAAGGCCCCGAAGAAGAACAGCCGGTCCTTCACGATGGGCCCGCCGAGGCTGAACCCAAACTCGTTAGCATCCGTCGGGCGTTCCTCGGGCGTGGTGGCCTTACCCCCATCGGGCTTCGCATTCAGGCCGCGCAGAATTCGGCTGGTGAACAGCGAACCCCGGAAAACATTGCTGCCGGTCTTGGTCACCAGGCTATAGACCCCGCCAGAGGCGAAGCCCACCTCGGCCTTATGACCGCCCGTGGTGAGGGTCTGACTTTCCAGGATCTCGGTGGAGAGGTTCATGCCAAAGCGGCCCGTGGAGCTGAGCCCCGTGGCCATGCCGTCTACCAGGTAGGCGTTGGCGTCCAGCATGGAGCCCAGCACCACGGGCTCCGGCTTCCCTGAGGGCGTGACGCCGGGAGCGAGGAAGGCGTGTTCAACGTAGCGGTGCGGAGCGAAGGGCAGCCGCACCAGCTCCTCGGCCCCAAAGGCGGTCTGAGTGCTCACGGAGCTGCTCTCTGCCCGCAGGAAGGATGCCTCCACGGGCACGGTGGCCTGCGCTGGTTCCAGGCGCAGCCGGAGCTGGACCCGTTCATCGGCCCTTAGGTTCAGGACCTGCCCCTGGAGGCGGTAGGCCCCCGGCAGAAGACCCGCTGCCGAAGCAATGCCATGGCCATCCGCCCGCAGCTCGCGACGGTCTCCCCGCTCCAGGGACTCGAGGGTCAGGACCGCCTCGGGCTGTGGCTGCCCCTTTGCATCCAGCACCTCGACCCGCAGGGAGGCCGTGGTCTGGGCCAGCAGGCCACTGGCAGCGAGGCAGAGGGCAAGCAAGGGCAGATTGGTTCGGGACGTGCGGGGCATGGGTACTCCAGGAGCAGGTCAGGGCGTGGCGTCCCCTTGGTCGTGAGGTCGAGGCGGAGCCCTCTGCGGGAGCTGTGCGCATGACCCTCGCCGGAGCCTAGACGATCAGGATGCGCACGGCCGGCTCAGGCGGGCCAGCAGCCCGCGGGGGGTCTTTTCGAGGGTGATGCCCTCCCTTCCCGCGACAGCCACCAGCCAGAGGGCTGGCAGGTTGCGGGACAGGCCCTCAGGGGGGTCGGGTTGCAGGGCGGCGGGGATGGGGGCGTCGGTGAGCCAGAGCAGGCTCCAGTGGTCGGGCCCGGCACTGGCCTCGATGCTCAGGGTCCCGGGGGCCGCCCAGGGAAGGATCTGCCGGGTTAAAGCTGCCGCCCAGTCCTGCTGGATGGGAGCC
>CAITBU010000348.1 GCA_903890595.1 uncultured Holophagaceae bacterium
GACCAAGCCCTTCCCCTGGGAGACCTTGCCCGAAGGGTTGGGAGCCTGTCAGGAGTACCCGTTGAAATCCTGGGCGCACCGGACGCCGGGCCTGCACCCCGCTATGTTCCATCCACGGAGCGCGCACGGACAGAGCTGGGCCTGACCCTCAAAGTCTGCTTGGAAGAGGCACTGGTTCGAACCCTGAACTGGCACCGGGGTAACCGTACCCGGGAGTGAGCTGCCCTCCGCCCTGGCCGGCATCAATTAAGGTTATGCAGCCAGGCATCTAGACAAATATGGCCTACGCTGTCCAAATATGACCCATACTGGGATAGGGGGAGAGCCGATGCCTCATGTCCTACACGTGCCAGAGCAGATCAATCCTCACGAGGCCGACGAGGCCCTACTCCTGTCGGCCTTTCGCAAGGTGGCCGCAGCCCTCGCCATCCCGATCCCTGAGCAGGCCGCCATCCTCGGGGTCAGCCCGTCCACCCTCAAGAGTTGGAAGACCATCCCTGGCCGCGACCCCGACAAACTGGACCGCATGGCTCTCTTCATTGGGAGCTTCGACCTCGCCGGACAGGCGTTCCCTGGCGAGCGCGGGGCCGAAGGTTGGTTCCGTCGCCCCAATACAGAGCCGATCTTCGACGGTAAAGCCCCCCTTGACTTGCTCCTCCAGGGCCGTTTTGAGGCACTCTTGCGGACTTACGACTACCTCCAGGCCTGTGTGAGGGTCTGGTGACCAGGCTTGCCACAATCCAGATCGAGACCCCTTGGCACCGGCTCCATCGTTCTGAAGCCAGCATCCTGACCCCCCTTGAGCACGCAGCTGTTACCCGGCGGCTTGGTGCCCTTGTCGCCACTCCCTCCTGGGTACCGCCCAATGCTGGGCCGGGCGGACGCTTTGCCGAACCCCAGGGGCCTGGCGTCCTCTACCTCGGGCATGACCTGGATACCTGTCTCGCTGAGATCCTTAACCACCACGCCCGGGTTTGTGCCGCCTCCATCGGCACGCCGCCAGGGGCACGGGGGGTCTTCCGGCACCTGATCTTCACAGTCGATGGCACCTTCGCTGATGTCAGCAAGGGTCACACCCCCCTCCACGACCCCGTCTCCTACGCCGCCTCCTGGGCCTACGCCCGGCACGTCCGGGCCGCCAGTCTTGACGGCGTCCACTACCGTTCCGTGCGAAAGCAGGGCGGCAGGTGTCTTGGGGTGTTCGTGGCTCCGGCTGCGACCTTTTCCCGCATTGAGTTTGGTGCCGTCGTCCTCGAATGGGACGGCTCCACCTCCTGCCGCATCGCCTGAAGCCAAAGGCCTCTTTGGCCCAGCGCGAGATGCGAAGCTCCTCTTGGCTAGATCGCGAGGTCCTTGCCGTCCCATGCCATGACCACTTGGTGGTGATGCTTGAGGTCGCGCACGGTGTCAGGGCGGAAACCGACCACGCAGGTCCCCCCTGCGGCGCGTACGCTCGGATAGGCTAGGCCCCGGTTAGTAAGTCGATGTTTCCGAGCAAAAGCCTGGGACGCGCTGTAGCTGCTGGGATCGAGTTCCGCCTGGAGCTGTGCACCACGGAGGTCCAGGAACTCGCCTGCCAAAGTGCCTGACAACATCCGGAAATCCAGGCGGGTCTCGGGTGCCCGATCCCCCTTGAGGTAGCGTGCCTGCCAGAATCGCACTTCTTCGAGGGCCGTTTCTGCTTCCAGGCCAACATAGATGGTGCCCCAGGT
Source organism: uncultured Holophagaceae bacterium (assembly GCA_903890595.1). Classification (GTDB taxonomy): domain Bacteria; phylum Acidobacteriota; class Holophagae; order Holophagales; family Holophagaceae; genus Geothrix. Next base: position 1,713 of record CAITBU010000348.1, read on the forward strand.
GCCATCGTTGAAACGGCTGGGAGTGCCGCCGAGGCTGTAGGCAAAGGCAGCAGCCACATAGACATTGGTGTGACCAAAGGCCTGGATGCGCCGGTTGGTCTGGGCGTCCAGCGCGTTCAGTAGGTCGAAATCAGCAGGGTTGGCGACCCGCGCCAACAGGTCGGCTGAGGGAACCCTGGTTGGGATGAGGCGCCAAGCTTTGGCTCCCGACAGGTCGACCGACAGCAAGCTCATCCCCAACCACCCCGACGGGCATCGAGGTGGCGACGAACTTGAGCCAGCCCTTCCATCGAGAACTGCATCAGGGTCAGGGGCGCTTCCCCAAGGAAAGGGAAGTTGTCATTGGGCAGATGCACCCAGCGGTCCGCGCTCTCATCTTGGGGCATGAGGATCGCTAGGGCCTTCCAGATGCCCACCATGTTCCCGAGCCGTTCAAGGGTGTCCGGGCCAAGTTTGACTGGACCGCTGGCTGACTTGCCCTTCCAGGCAAACAGGGTGCTGCGTGCGGTCAGGCCAAGCAGCCGAATTTGCTGCTCTTCCGTGAGTTTCCAGTGCTTGGCGATGTTAAAGAAAGCCCGAAGACCCGCGCCGCCCATCTCGCCAGGAGACGGGGGCGTGGTTGCTGCTGTCTGGGTGTTACGGTGCGGCATGACAGTCCCCTTGAATTGAATATAGTCCTTTTTGGGACTTATCAAGCCATTTTTATCCTTTTCGGGACCAGTTCCTAGGCGGAGAGAGCATACAGGGGGGCCCTACCTGGCTGCCCAGCTGGACCTAGACCAGGAGTGAGGGCTCCCCCGAACGGGGTTGTTGCGAGCGTGGCCTCCAACCCTCTACGCCGACCTACGGCTTTGGCTTTCGCTTTGGCGCAAGGGCCTGAGCATTGGCCAGCCAGTCGACGGTCTTCAGGCCGGGCACCCGTCCGAACTCGCGCTGGTTGTGGGTGACAACGGTGAGCCGATTGGCGATGGCCACGCTGGCGATGACCAGATCGCGCTCGCCAATCGGAGCTGATTTCAATGCCTGGCGCAGCCTCGCATGTTCCTTGGCCGCTTCGGCATCGAAGGGGAGCACGAGAATGGGAGCTAGGAACATGGCAACATCCTTGGCCCGCTTGAGCGGATCCTGGCTGTTGAGCGCCCCGTAGAGCAATTCCGCTTCATTCATTGCGCTAACTGCGACATCTGAGGGCGTCAGGTTCTTGAGATGCTCCTGGACTTCAACGTTCTTCCGGAGAATCCAGAGGCAAGTATCCGTGTCGAGGAGGAACCTCACAGCTCCTCCAGCACGACATCACGATGAGGGGTGGGAGGCAGTGGCTCAGGCGCGGTGAAATCATCCCCCACGGGCCCGAAGCTCTCCCAGTAGCCCTTGGGCCAAGTGCTCATCGGGGCAGGGCGCAAGATGATCACATCGCCCTCACGGTGCCCGATGGCTTCTGGGGCGTCGATGCGGAGTTCCTTAGGCAGCCTGGCGGCCTGGCTTCCGCCGTGTTTGAAGAGCTTGACGGGGAATTCAGAGAGCTTCTTGGCCAAGGTCATGGGCGGCCTCCTATGTAGATACTAATATCTACGAATCGATTGTCAAGAGGCAGGGACGAGAGGCCTCTGGCAAGCGCATCATCCGGTCATTCATGGCGGGGAGAAGTCAATCCGGCTCGGTTTCCTGCCTGTCGGTGCGTCAATGCTGATCCCAATTTGGGAACATTTGCCTTGACTGATCCCAAAATGGGAACATGCTTGAACCATGAGGATATTCAATTACACGACCATCCGTGACTTCTGGGGAGCCCACCCAGGTTCCAAAGAAGCTCTGATTTACTGGTACGACATTACGGAACAGGCGACGTGGAACACATCCATGGACGTGAAGCACACGTTCCGCACCGCAGATATTCTTTCCGGTGACCGTGTCGTGTTCGACATCAAAGGGAATGCGTACCGGCTAATCGCATCGGTCAACTACCAGTACCAGTCCCTTTTCATCAAGTTCATCGGGACTCACCCGGAATACGACCGCGTGGACGCCCTGACGGTCGATGCCTACGGCGGAGGTGTAAAATGATGACTTATCCTGCGACAAAGCCCATCCATTGCGAGCAGGACTACCACGAGGCCCTTTCCAGACTGGAAAAGATCTTCTCGACAGCCCAGAAGGGGACGCCGGAGGGCGATGAATTCGAACTCCTCTCCCTTCTGATTTCCGACTGGGAGAAGCGCAACATCGTGATCGAGCGCCCCAGGGACCCGATTGGCTTGATCAGGTATGCCATGGAATCACGGGGAATGCGGGTCGCCGACCTCGCTCCCGTCATGCCCAGGAACCGAGCCTCCGAAATTCTCAACAAGAAACGACCTCTAACCCTTGGCATGATCCGGTGGTTCCACGAGAACCTCCACCTCTCGCTGGAATCCCTCACGCAGCCCTACCCGCTCGCCTAGACCTGGCCTTTTCAGGCCAGAACTGCAGCGTCACACGGCCAGAACGCCCTCCTGCCAGGGCAGCGCCAGAATGGGACCCATGCGTTGGGGTCGAGGGTCCCGGGACAGCAGGAAGGCTTCGGCATCCGGAAAGTCGGGCAGCAGGGCCATCAGGGCGGTGGCGTGGTCGTCCCGGATCCGGTCGGTGCTCTTGATCTCCACCAGGGCTAGGGGGCGGCCCGGGCGCTGGAGCACCAGGTCGATCTCCCGTCCCGCCTTCGTCAGCAGGTAGGAGAACCGCCAATCCAGTTGCTCATAGGCGTTCCGGGCATAGAGCTCCGCCACCACCATGCTTTCGAACAGCTCGCCGAAATAACTCGTGCCGGGGTGGGGAGGCACTTGCAGCATGCGGCTGAGGGCTCGAGTCACCCCCGTATCGAACAGGTAGAACTTGGGTGCCTGCCGCAGCTGCTTGCGGACCGAGGCGTGGAAGCCGTCCACATGAAACCCCAGCAGGGTGTCCTCCAGCACCTGGTACCAGGCCTGGACGGTCTTGGGATCGCTGCCCACCTCCCGCGCGATGCGGGCATGGTTCAGGATCTTGCCCGAATTCTGGGCCGCAACCTCGAGGAAGCGCCGGAAGGGAGCTAGGTTCCGGACCACCTGTTCAGCCTGGATCTCTTCGCACAGGTAGCCGTGGGCATAGGCCCGCAGGAAATCACCGCGCTCCTCGTCACCGTTGGCGTTCCAGATGGCGGGGAGGCCTCCGAAGCGCAGGGCGCGGTCTTCGTCGTAGGCCGCACCCAGCTCGCGGCACTGCAAAGGGAA
>CAITBU010000349.1 GCA_903890595.1 uncultured Holophagaceae bacterium
CCGTGAAGCAGAGGCGGAAGTAGTCCCGCCCGTTGGCGGCGCGCAGGGGGTAGATCCCCACCAGGGCCTCCGGCGTGAAGTCCAGGCCGGTCTCTTCGCGGGTCTCGCGCACCACCGCAGCCAGGACGGACTCGCCCGGATCGACGTGGCCCGCCGGCTGGTTCAGCACCCGCTCCGGCGAGACGCCGTCGGTCTCTTCCACCACCAGGAAGCGACCCTCGCGCTCGATGATGGCGGCGACCGTGAGGGCCCAGCCGCTAGAAGAGAAGGAAGAAGCCATTGGCGAAGTAGACCAGCCCCACCACACCCACCGCAAGGCCCGCGAAGTAGATGGGCTTCTTCTTGAGCAGGGCGGCGATGGAGGAGAGCAGGATGCCGATCTGCAGGAAGATCACCGCCAAACCGAAGGGGGCTCCGTGCCGCAGAGCATCGTCCCGCTCCTGCTCGAGAGACCGAGCCTTGGCCATGATCTCGGCCTTCTCCCCGTCGTACTTGATGACCTTCTTTTCCGCATCGGCCAGGGCCTTTTCCAGGACGGAAGTGGACGTTCGGGGGGCCAGCTCGAGGTCCCGCTTCAGGCGCAGGGCCTCCACCTCGTAGAGGTTCCCCTTGATGCCCTTGGCCTGGTAGTGCGCCCACTGGTCCGAGGCCTGGTTCTGGCGCAGCACCGTGCGGGTGGAGTAGCCCCCGCCCTTGAAGGTCGCCAGGGTGGCGCAGACCGCCAGGATCACCGTCGTCAGGGCCAGCAGGTTCAGCCAGCCTTCCTTCTTTTCTTCGGCCATGAGAATGTTCGCTCCTGGCCCTTAATTTACCATGCTCGGACCTTCGGATGCTTGCCCAGAGTCACCGTCGGCCTATGTTGGAAACTGGAGTTCACCGGGAGGTGCGCCGTGTGCCGCAGTCCTCCTTCGCCAGGCCAGGATCCCTGTCAGTCCTGACGGGCAGCCAAGGCCCGTTCCCCTGCCACCCTGCGCAATGGCCCCACCGGTGGGTCCGCTTGGGACCCGGCTGGAGCCAGGGAGGATTCCCGTGCTCCATCGCAATGCGCTCTGCGTCGGGATCAACCAGTACCAGTTCTTTCCGTCAGCGGGTCTCCACGGCTGTGTGAACGACGCCCTGGAGATGGCGGCGCTGCTGAAGGACCTGCTGGGCTTCGAGGATTCCGACATCACCCTATTGACGGACCAGGCCGCCACCAAGGCCAACATCATGCGGGAACTGAAACGCATGGTGGAGGGCGCCCTGGCGGGCCGCACCGATCACCTGGTCTTTTCCTTCGCCGGCCAGGGCACCCTGGTCCCGGATCTCAGTCCCGATGAGTTCGACCGCGCCGACGAGGCCTACTGCCCCTATGACCTGGTGACCTTGGGCAGCCACTGGGACCGGGACCGCCTCCTGGTGGACGATGAGCTTCACGACCTGCTGGCGCAGCTCCCCTCCAGCGTGTTGCTGGAGGTCTTCCTGGATACCTGCCACAGCGGCAATGGCATCGCCGCCGCAGACCTGCTCCTGGACCGGCGGCCCCGCTTCCTGCCGCCGCCCTCGGTCCACGCCTTCCGCGAGCTGGAGCTGCGGCGCGCCCGACCGGCCCACCAGAAGCTGATGGAAAAAGGCCTGTTCCACCACATCCTGTGGACTGCCTGCAAAGAGAGTGAGACCGCTGCGGACGCCTTCCTGCGCGGCGACTGGCACGGTGCCTTCACCTGGCACTTCTGTCGGGAGGCCCGCGCCAGCGGCAACCACCTGTCCCGCGCCAAGGTGCTGGCCAAGGTCCGCATGGACCTGCGGGACGGCTGCTTCACCCAGACGCCCCAGCTGGACTGCGAGGCCTTCACCCGCCACGAAACACTAAAGGCCCTGCGGTTGCCGCCGGAGCTGGTCCCCCTGCCCGCCGAGATGCCCACCTGATGACGGCATCGTCTGCCAATAAACAAACACGGCGCCGCAAGGCGCCGTGTCATCTGAAACGCGCAGCGCTTCAGCCGAAGATGGAGCTGCCTAGTACCGGTACTGATCCGTCTTGTAGGGGCCTTCCAGGGGCACCCCGATGTACTCGGCCTGCTCGGGGCGCAGGGCCGTGAGGCGGGCGTTGAGGGTCTGCAGCTGCAGGCGTGCCACCTGCTCGTCCAGGTGCTTGGGCAGGGTGTAGACACCGATGGGGTACTGGCCCCGCTTGGTCCACAGCTCGATCTGGGCCAGGGTCTGGTTGGCGAAGGAAGACGACATCACGTAGCTGGGGTGGCCCGTGCCGCAGCCCAGGTTCACCAGGCGACCCTTGGCCAACAGGATGATGCGGTGGCCGTCCGGGAAGATGACGTGGTCCACCTGGGGCTTGATCTCGTCCCACTGGTACTGCTCCAGGCTGGCGACGTCGATCTCGCTGTCGAAGTGGCCGATGTTGCACACGATGGCGTTGTGCTTCATGGCGGCCATGTGGTCGTGGGTGATCACCCGCAGGTTGCCGGTGCAGGTCACGAAGATGTCAGCCTGGCTGGCAGCCTCGTCCATGGTGACCACGCGGTAGCCCTCCATGGCGGCCTGCAGGGCGCAGATGGGATCGATCTCGGTGACCCACACCTGGGCGCTGAGGGCGCGCAGGGCCTGGGCGCTGCCCTTGCCCACATCGCCATAGCCGCAGACCACGGCGATCTTGCCGGCCACCATCACATCGGTGGCCCGCTTGATGGCGTCCACCAGGGACTCGCGGCAGCCGTAGAGGTTGTCGAACTTGCTCTTGGTGACGCTGTCATTGACGTTGATGGCCGGGATCTTGAGGTCGCCCCGCTTGGCCATCTCGTACAGCCGATGCACGCCGGTGGTGGTCTCCTCGGTCACGCCCTTGATCTTGGCCAGCTGAGTGGCGTACCAGCCCGGATCCTGGGCCAGACGGCTGCGGATGGACGCAAAGAGCACCCGCGCCTCTTCGCTGTCTGGGTGGTCCAGGACGCTGATGTCCTGCTCGGCCCGGGCACCCAGGTGCAGGAGCAGGGTGGCGTCGCCGCCGTCGTCGAGGATCATGTTGGCGCCGTCCTCGAAGTCGAAGATGCGGTGCGTGTAGTCCCAGTATTCCTCTAGGGTCTCGCCCTTGATGGCGAAGACCGGGGTGCCACCGGCGGCGATGGCGGCCGCGGCGTGGTCCTGGGTGCTGTAGATGTTGCAGCTGGCCCAGCGCACCTGAGCGCCCAGGGCGGCGAGGGTCTCGATGAGCACCGCCGTCTGGATGGTCATGTGCAGGGAGCCGGCAATCCGGGCGTCCTGGAGGGGCTGACGATCCGCGTACTCCTTGCGGATGGCCATGAGGGCGGGCATCTCGCCCTCGGCGATGGCCATCTCCTTGCGGCCCCAAGGGGCCAGGGACAGATCAGCGACAGTGAAATCAGTGGCAGCGGTGGTCAAAGGACCTCCTCGAGGGGCCGGGACGGCAAGGTGAACCCACCTCTTCGACCCGGTTCAGGGTTGAGGTGAGCGCCGTTCCTGGAAGGCTGTGTCCGAGCCTCGGATCCCGCACAGCCGATCTGCCGGGTCCTGCAGCGCTCCTCGAACCCTTCCAGAATAAGCGGGCCGGGGCCCGCTGTCTGGTGGGTTTTTCAAGGTCCCCTCGAGGTGTCACCTCCACATTTTTTCTATCGAAAAAATGACAACCAATAAAAGGAAACAAACAAAGGAGTTGGTTCATTTTGAAGTTATTTTGTCATTTTTTCATGACATAAATTTCTCGCAGAGAAATTTATGTATAACATCCCCAACGCTTAAGGAATGGCACAACCCTCGATTGAACTGGTCTGCCTGAAAGGAGGCAACCATGTTCAACCCCCTTCCCACCTGCGCCCTGGCCCTTGTGCTGGCGCTTCCCCTCGGCGCCGCTGCCACGGCCCGCTCCCCCCGGGCGCCCCAGCAGCCGGTCAACCTCAACACGGCCACGGTCACCGAGCTGATGCAGCTGCCCCGCGTCGGCCAGAAAACCGCCGAGCGCATCGTGGCCTTCCGCAAGCTCCACGGCGGCTTCCAGCGCACGGAGGAGCTGATGAACGTCAAGGGCCTCGGCGAGAAGGCGTTCGCCCGCCTGAAGCCCTTCCTGGCGCTCACCGCCGTGCCGCACGCTGCAGCCCCGAAGAAGTAGGGGGCCACCATGATCCATGGGGGTCGTCGTTCCTCCCAGTGGGGCAACTCCCTGCTGGAGTTAACCGCAGGCATGGCCGTCTCGGCCATCCTCGGGGCCGTGGGCGTCCACCAGTGGGACGCCACCGGCGTCGAACTGACGGCGGCCCACCATGAGATCCGCGGCAGCGTGGAGCAGGCCTTCACGCTGGCCCGGGCCCGAGGCACCAACGTCACCGTGGCCCTGGGACAGCGCAACGGTGCCGGTGAGCACCTGCCGGTGCAGCTGAGCCGGAGGATCAAGTGGGGGAAGCCCGCCAACATTCCCCTGCCCCCCGGGATGGACACCCCCACGGTGGCTGCCACCACGGGCGAGGCTCACGCCATCATCACGGTCACGCCCCGGGGCACAGCCCTGGCCAGCTCCTGGTTCCTGAACAATGGCCGGGATGCGCTCTGCATGCGCCTCTCCGGGAAGGGGCACCTGCAGGTGCTCCGCTGGCGCCAGGACCGCAAGAAGTGGACGAGGGCGTGATGCCGACCCCCAGCTCCCTCCTCGCCCGCGCCACCCAAGTGGCCGCCCTCCTCCTGCCGAGCTTCCTCAGCCCGGCCCTCCGCCAGGCCAGCTTGGAGCTACGGACTCGGCTGGAGCTGGCCTTCCGGCTGGCGGCCCTCCACCAGCGCCCCGTGATGCTTGAGCCTTCCCGGCGGGCAGGCTCCGGCCAGGTGGCGGTGCGGCTGCCCCGAGGGGTCCGCTGGGGCTGCCCCGCGAGCATCCCGCTCCCGCCTCGGCTGGCGACCACGGGCTGGGAAAGCAGGCGGCCCCGACCCATCACCGTCACCCCCGAGCATCGGGCCGCCGCCAACGTGTGGTTTGTCCATCATGGCCGCCAGGCCCTCTGCCTCTGCCTCGAACTGGGTGGCGGGGTGGTCCTTTTTCGCTACCGTCCCCTGCTGGGCACCTGGATCGAGTGTTAGGAGGCCCCATGCGAATCTGCGATCTCTCCCCTGACCAACGCCCCCGCGAACGCCTGCTGGCGGGTCAGGGGGAGAGCCTCTCCGAAGGCGACCTCCTGGCCCTCCTGTGGGGCACCGGGCGCCGCGGCCAGAACGCCATGGAGCTGTCCCAGGCGGTGCTGGGGCGCACCGGTGGGCTCTCGGGCCTGGTGGCCCTGGGCCTGGACGGCTGGCTGGAGCAGCCGGGCCTGGGACCCGCCAAAGCTGGTCAGCTGTGGGCCGCCCTCGAGCTGGTCCGCCGCAGCCAGCGCGGCGCCGAGCGCCCCCGCATCACCAGCCCTCGGGCCGCCGGGAGCTATCTCCTGCCCCGCTGTCAGGGCTGGACCGAGGAGCGCTTCGGCCTGCTGGCCCTCAATGCCAAGGGGGACCTGCTGGCCGAGCGCATCCTCAGCCAGGGCACCGCCACGGCCACGCTGATCAGCCCCCGCGAGTTCTTCCGCGAGGCCCTGCGCTACGGCGCCACCACGGCCCTGGCCTTCCACAACCATCCCAGCGGCGACCCCTCCCCCAGCCGCGAGGACATCCAGCTGACTCGCCGCCTCCAGGCCGCCGGGGAGTCCCTGGGCGTGCCCCTGGCCGACCACATCATCGTGGGCCAGGAGACCTACCACTCGTTCCGGGCCGCCGAGGGCTGGGATCGGTCGGGCTAAGTCAGACCCGGGCTCCGAGCAGGGGCCGGAGGGTCGCCTGGGCCTCCAGCAGGGTGCGCTCCGTGGTGGGCCAGTCGATGCAGGCATCCGTCACGGAGCAGCCGTACTTCAGCTGCGTGAGGTCGGCGGGGATGGCCTGGTTGCCGGCCACCAGGAAGCTCTCCAGCATGAGACCCACGATGGAGCGGTTGCCGCAGGCGATCTGGTTGAGGCAGTCCCGCAGGACCAGCGGCTGCAGCTCAGGCTTCTTGCCGCTGTTGGCGTGGGAGCAGTCCACCACGATGTTGCCGGGCAGCTTGGCCTTGGCCAGGGCCTGCTCGGCCATGGCGATGCTCACGGTGTCGTAGTTGGGCCGATCCCCGCCGCCCCGCAGCACCAGGTGGCCATAGGCGTTGCCCCGGGTGCGAACCACGGAGGACCGCCCCTGGTTGCTCAGGCCCAGGAAGCTGTGGGGACTGGCGGCAGACAGGATGGCGTTGATGCCCGTCTCCACCGAGCCGTCCGTGCCGTTCTTGAAGCCCACGGGGGTGGACAGGCCCGAGGACATCTCGCGGTGGGTCTGGGACTCCGACGTGCGGGCCCCGATGGCTGTCCAGGCGATGAGGTCGCCCAGGTACTGGGGAGCGATGGGGTCGAGGGCTTCGGTGCCCGCCGGCAGGCCCAGGCCGTTGACCTCCAGCAGGAAGGCCCGCGCCTTCTGGAGCCCCTCCTCGATGTGGAAGGTGTCGTCCATGCGGGGGTCGTTGATGTAGCCCTTCCAGCCCGTAGAGGTGCGCGGCTTCTCGAAGTAGACCCGCATCACCAGCACCATGGTGTCGGCCACCTCGTCGGCCAGGGCCTTCAGGCGGCGGGCATAGTCAGCCCCAGCCACCGGGTCATGGATGGAGCAGGGGCCCACCACCACGAAGAGGCGCGGGTCCTTGCGGTCCAGGATCCGCTCCAGGGCGCGCCGACCTTCCACCACCGTGCGGGCGGCCGCCTCCGTCAGGGGCAGGCGGGCATGAACCTCCTCCGGCGTCGGCAGGGTCTCAAAGGCTTCAATGTTGAGATTCTCAGTGGGCTGCATGGGGCACCTGGGTTCGAGTCGGGGAGAGGAAGCCCCGGAGAGGGAGTCGGCGACCGGCGGGGGGGCCGGTTGGCGGAGGGAGCGAGATTCGAACTCGCGGTGAGCTCACGCCCACGTCGGTTTTCAAGACCGGTGCCTTAAACCGCTCGGCCATCCCTCCGTCCCTCCATCTTGAAGGCTGGGTGCACCCCCCGGCAAGGACGCTTGTGCCTTTGCCCCCCGAAGGCTAATCTGATAGGCCTTGGAGAGATGCCGGAGTGGCCGATCGGGCTCGCCTGCTAAGCGAGTGTATTGGGTAAACCAGTACCGGGGGTTCGAATCCCCCTCTCTCCGCCA
>CAITBU010000350.1 GCA_903890595.1 uncultured Holophagaceae bacterium
AGATTGAAAAGGCCCCCAAACGGGGGCTTTTTCAATGTGGGAAGACCTTGTCAGGGCTCGAACCGGCGAGAGCAACAACGGCGGCCCGGTAGGCCCCAGCGAGAAGGCTCCGGGGGAGCCTTCGGAGCGCCCGGGGGCCCACCACCTTCAGGCGGTGAAGCAGTGCGAGGCCTTGTTTTATTTATTTGAGCTTTTCTAAAATAAAGCTCATCCTTGTTTTACTTTCTGGGGGTGCCATGAAGCGGGACAGCACAGGCCGCTACGTCGTGCAGACGACCCCGGGCGAGGTCGTCCGGGCCTTCGTCCCGAACCCCCTACCGCCTGATCCCCCCATCCAGTGGACCCCAGGGCTGCTGGCCGCCCAGCAGCGGGCCGCCCTGGCCCTGGGTCGCCTGGACGGCGTCACGGCTCTGCTACCGGACCCCGCCCTGTTCCTCTACAGCTACGTCCGCAAGGAAGCCGTGCTCTCCAGTCAGATCGAGGGGACGCAGTCCTCCCTCTCGGACCTGCTGGCCTACGAGAACCGGCACGCCCCAGGGGTCCCCCTCGACGATGTGGTGGAGGTGTCCAACTACGTCGCCGCCCTGAACCACGGGTTGAAGCGGCTCAAGGAGGGCTTCCCCCTCTGCCTGCGCCTCATCTGCGAGATCCACGAGGTGCTGCTCACCTCGGGCCGGGGCAGCGGGAAGCAGCCCGGGGAGTTCAGGACGAGCCAGAACTGGATCGGCGGCAGCCGCCCCGGCAACGCCAAGTTCGTCCCCCCGCCCTATGAGGAACTCCCCGAGTGCCTGAAGACCTGGGAGACCTTCCTGCATGGGGACGCCACCATCGCCGACCCCCTCACCCGGGCGGCTCTGGCCCATGTGCAGTTTGAGACCTTGCACCCCTTCCTGGATGGCAACGGGCGCGTGGGGCGCCTGCTCATCACCCTGCTCCTCAGCGTGGAAGGTGTGCTGCGCGAGCCCCTCCTTTACCTCAGCCTCTTCCTGAAGCAGCACCGGGAGACCTACTACGAGCTACTGCAAAAGGTCCGCATCGAGGGCGACTGGGAGGCATGGCTCGACTTCTTCTTCCAGGGCGTCACTGAAACCTCCGAAAGCGCGGTCTCCACGGCCCAGCGACTTCTCCAGCTCTTCGCCGATGACCGGAAGCGCATCCAGGCGAACGGCAAGATCGCGGGCTCGGTCCTACAGGTCCACCACTACCTACAGGGGCGGCCCATCGCCTCTGCCACCGCCATCGGTGATGCGGAGAACCTCTCCCCCGCCACGGTTAATAAGGCCCTAAAGACCCTGACCGAGAAGGGTGTCGTCCGGGAGATCACCGGCGGACAGCGCAACCGGCTGTTCGCCTACAGCCAAGTCCTCCAGGTGCTGTCTGAGGGCACTGAGCAGTAGCCGCCGTGTCGAGGAAAGCTACGTAGCGTGCTGGCTGGCACGATCAACGCATGGGATGCCCATGTGGTTCTCGCTGGTTTTTTAGGCTGAGGCACACCGAGGCGCCAACCCGGTGCGGGGGCGACCTTAATAGATGCCCCGATTGGCTAAATAAGCAGTCGTTACTTGATGCCTGTCGTAAAAAAGAATGAAAAAATTTAACTAATTCTTAATAAGGAGTTGTAGCCTACAGCCCAATCATCCAATCAAGAGATCCTATGACCCTGCGCACGCCTTCCCGCGTCCTGTGTTCCGTCTTGTCGGGGTCTGCCCTGGCGCTCCTCGTTGCCTGCGGGGGAGGTAGCAAGTCGGAGACGCCTCCGGCCACCCCCGACTTCTCCCTGCAGGTGACCCCTGGGAGCCTGCAGATTCCTGCGGGTGGCAGCGGCTATGTCACGGTCACCCTCTCCCGCCTGAACGGGTTCACCGCAGCGGTCACGCTCTCTGGCGCTGGTTTCCCTGCCGGTGTGGTGGCCAGTGGCTCCTTGGCCAGCGGGGTGAATACCCTCCAGCTGCCCGTGGCCGTCGCACCCGGCGTCACTGTGGCGAGCTACACCGGGCTTAGCATCCGTGGCCAGTCAGGCGCCCTGACCCACGATGCCGCCTTCGGCTTCACCGTGGCCTCGGCCCTCCCCCCCAGTCACTTCCGCGATGACCTGGTCCAGGCGGCGGGTGGCAAACAGGTGGGCGGCACCATCGAGAACCACGCAGTCGCCCGTGAGAATGTTCGCCCTGTATTGAGCAAAGACGCCAATGACACGATCCGGCTGCAGCATGGTTTCCTGCCCTCCGGGTCTCCCACCGATCACTGAGTCCGACCGCACCGGGAGACCCCATGCGCAACGTTCCGATCATTCCCTTCGCCCTCTTTTCGCTCGTTGCCGGAGGGACACTCCGGGGGCAGGCCCCAGCCCCCGTTCTCGCCTATCAAGGGCGACTGCTTGAGGCGACACTCCCCGTCACTGGAACGCGCACCTTCGTCTTCTCCCTCCTGGATGCCTCAGGGCGGGAGCTGTGGACCTCTGGCAACCAGTCCGTCTCGGTGAACACCGGGCTCTATGGGGTGGTGCTGGGGGCCTCGCCCATGAGCGCCATCCCCACCTCGGTGCTGGCTCAGCCCAGCCTGAAGCTGCACGTCGTGGTCTCCGGCATTGCCCTGGCCCCCGATACCGACCTGGTGCCAGCCCTGCAGGCCCGCAGTGCCTTCGAGGTGAGCGGCGACTTCGCCGGAGACATCGGGGGCACTCAGAACGCCATCACCCTCCTGCGCCTGCAGGGCATTCCCCTGGACCTGACCACCACCCCGCCCACCGCCAACCAGGGACTGGTCTACAACGGCACCAAGTGGATCGCCGGGGCCATCGGTGGCAGCACGGGCCCCAAGGGTGATACCGGCGCGACGGGTGCAGCGGGAGCCACCGGTGCCACCGGCGCTCAGGGCCCAATCGGGGCCACGGGCGTCCAGGGTCCCGTTGGCGCAACGGGTGCCACCGGCGCTCAGGGATTGGTCGGTGCCACGGGTGCGACCGGCACTCAGGGCCTGGTCGGTGCTACAGGTGCGACGGGCATCCAAGGCTTGGCCGGTGCCACAGGCGCTACGGGCACTCAGGGGCTGGTTGGTGCCACAGGCGCTACGGGCACTCAGGGCCTGGTCGGTGCTACAGGTGCGACGGGCATCCAAGGCTTGGCCGGTGCCACAGGCGCTACGGGCATCCAAGGCTTGGCCGGTGCCACAGGTGCGACCGGCGCTCAGGGATTGGTCGGTGCCACGGGTGCCACAGGCACACAAGGTCTGGCCGGCGCAACGGGTGCCACCGGCGTGCAGGGCCTGCTCGGGCCAGCAGGCGCCACCGGCGCATCCGGAGCACCTGGCACAGCGGGGGTCCAGGGAGCCACCGGCGCGGTTGGCACGAATGGCCTGGATGGTAAGACCCTGCTCAACGGAACGACTGCACCCCTAGCAGTGATCGGGGCGAAAGACGACTTCTACCTCAACAC
>CAITBU010000351.1 GCA_903890595.1 uncultured Holophagaceae bacterium
CGTCGAGGAGGCGCTGGAAGACGAACCCCCTGAAGAGGCTCTCCTCCCAGAAGGCCACCAGGGTGAAGGTCAGGAGGCCCAGGCTCAGGGCTCGCAGGCTGCGGGCTGGATCCAGCTCCCAGGTCACCGCGCCGAGGCTCCACAGCAGGCCGGCCGCAAGCACCATCAGCCCCACGCCCAGCAGGGTTCCCAGGACAAACTCCCTGGCCCATACCCGATCCAGCTGCCAGCCCACGCTGGCAATGGGTTCCTTGCGAAGGGCCAGGCAAACCCCGGTGGCCAGCAGGGACAGGAGGAAGAGCACGCCGGGAACCCAGACCCCGAGGCGGATCCCATGGCGCTTTAACGCCGGCAGCAGGACTTGGAAGCCCCCCATGCCAGCGCTGAGGACCACAAGAAAGACAAGGATCCACCAACCACTCCGCAGCCGGTTTTCCGCATTGAAGAATAGACCTCTCATTTCCGCTCCGTTTCTTGGGCCAGGCCCTACTTGAGTGTCTTGTCGAAGAAGTCCGCAAGCTCGGGCCCCAGGGCCTTCAGGAAGGCGGCGCGGTCGAACCCGGGGGGATCGGCGGCGATGTCGCCGTCCGGGGTCTGAATGGGCATGCTGGGCGCATCCATGAAGGCAAAGTGCCAGGCGTTGGGCACCAGGTGCAGCGCTGCGCCGGGGATGTTTTTGGCGACCCACATGGCGTGGAACCGCGGCACCAGCCAGCGGTCCTTCACGCCTGCATAGACCGCCACCGGGACCTGGACCTTGGCCAGGGACACGGCCGAAAACACGACGCCCATGGGGGCCATGGCCACCACTGCGCGAACCCTCTCATCCTTCAGCGGTGGGCCAGCCTGGGGTGGGACCACGGGCCACCCAGCGCCGACGGTACGGCAGTACAACGGATCGTCCTGGCCTTCCTCCTGGCAGTGCTGCTTCGACTGGGCCAGGTCGGGCACCCCCCCGGCCAGGGCCAGGACGGTATAGCCACCCGCTGAATGACCCAGGACGCCGATGCGCGGGCCCTTGGCGTCACGAGCGATGCGGTCCTTCCAGAGTGGGTCGGCCAGCAAGGCATCGAGGACCCGGCTGACCTGGCGCGGCCGCTCGGCGAAGTAGCGCTCCGGGGTCTTCTTGAACAGGGAACCGTCCAGATAGTTGTCGCCTGGGTGCCGCAGGGCGGCCACCAGGTAGCCCCGCGCGGCCAGGGCCTCCGCCAAGCGGCTGTGGGCGAGCTCCACGCCACCCAGGCCGTGGCTTAGCATGATCAGCCCCTTCACCGTGGGCTCCGCTGCGCCCCTGATGGCGGCGCGGATGCTGAAGGGCCCCATGGGGATCTCGCGCCCAGATGCCGCGCTGGGGTAGAAGAGCGCCACGGTGATGGCCGGCGTGCTCTCGCCCTTGCCGGGGACCTCGTACTGGGACCAGCCCACCTGGGCGACCAAAGGTCGGGCCGCGAGGAGCAGAAGGGCAATGGCGAGCAGACAGTACCGAGCGATTGTTTTCATGGCGGTCCTCTTGAGGTGGCTGACGTCGGTGTGGGTCGACCTGTTCACGATGGGGCCGCTGTGGGCCGCCGTTACGTCTTGACGGGACATGGTGTGCCTCCTGTTTGGCTGGTTGTGGTTTGCCTTGCTGCTGTGCGTGCCCTGCGTTGCACCTGCGAGCGTTCGCGCAGGAGGAGCCATTCGGCTTTCGCAACAGAGGTCTTCACGGCTTCTTAGGCTCCCTTCTCGACGAAGCGCAGGCCGAGCATGATGACGACATCGTTGCTCGTCGCAGCCTTGCCGCTGCCTGCGAGCGGCTTGAAGGTGGACACATAGTCCCGAACCTCCAGGCGCAGTCGCACACGGTGAATGGCGAACTCAACGCCGGCGCTGCCGTAGGCGGCGAGGCTGTAGGTGGGATCGGCGGGGAGCTTGGGGATGTTGGTGCTCCGAGCACCACCGCCGGCGCCGAGAAAGGGTGCGACCTTCCACGTGCTGCCCAGGGCCACCTGGGACCCGCGCGCCTCGGCGCCGATATCACAGATGAAGACGTCGAGCTTGGGCTCGCCCGCAATGGCGAGGTCGTGGCTCCGCGCCCACTCAAAGGTGGCCGTGATGGCAAACGACGGGCGCGGGACATAGGACACCACCACCGCGGTCAGGTCGGCGCCCTTGAGGCTGCTCCGCTCCGCGCCGGTGGGGATGAACCAACCCGCGGAGACACAGAACTCCCAGGCCGCCGGTGGCTGGGGCGGGGTCTGGGCTGCGGCCGGGCGCGCGGAGGCGAGGAGCAGAAGGATGGCTCCCATGGCCCCGATCCCTTTTTGGCTGAATCCCTGGCGGTCGGCATGGTTTGAGCGTGAACAAGCGTTGGGAATAAAGCAGTTGTTGAACACGGCGGTCTCCAGGTGTGGATGAGACTTCATCTCACAATGAATAGTGTATGCTGTACACAGTTTCGTTCAAGGTAATTTTTAAACGAAAAGGGAGTGCCATGACAGGAAGGACTGCCCTGGGGGATATGCGGAGCCCTGCGACGAAGGGTGGGCGGCGCCGTGAGGACCACCCGCAGGCACCCGCCAGCCCTGAAAGCACTGCCCTGGACTTGCAAAAGCGCAGTGAGCTGCTCTGGGAGGCTCCGCCCCGGCCGAGCCGGGGCTCCAAGCCCACCATGAGCCGCGAGGACATCGTCCAGGCAGCCATCAGCGTGGCCGACCAGAGCGGCCTCGCTGCGCTCACGATGGCTGCGGTCGCCGAACGGGTTGGGTTCACCACCATGGCGCTCTACCGCTACTTCCCGAACAAGGAGGCGCTGATCGACGCTTCCGTCGACGCTGCCATGGGGACGCCGCCGCCACGGAGCGGCCCGCACAAGGGCTGGCGGCAGGAGGTGCAGGGGTGGGCTTATGCGAAGCGGGCGATGCTGTGTTCCCGGCCCTGGCTGGCGGAGCTGCCCTTCGTCGCAGCGCCCCACGGCCCCAACTGGCTGAGCTGGCATGAAGCGCTCCTGGAGGCCCTGGCCGACACGGGGCTGAGCCCTGAGGACCTGATGGACATGCTCAGCGTGGTCCATGCCTACGTGAGCGGAGCCTCCGATACGGCCATCTCGCTGGCGCGCGCCAGGTCCCGGGGCATGTCGGACGAGCTGTGGGCGCAGGCCGTGGGCAGGGACCTCTGTCGCGCGATCCACCACTCGCGCTACCCGAGGCTGTCCGCCGTTCTTACCTCCCAGTCAGGGGGCATTTCGGACGCATCACCGCTGCCCGTGCGCGCCGGCCGGCCACGCACCATGGAAGAGGGCTTCGCCTTCGGCCTCGAGCGTGTCTTGGATGGCATCGCGCGCTACATCGACTCAAACGAAGGCGCCTGACGCATTCCGGCAGTCCCCCCGACTGCCTTCGCACCCAAACGGTAGGCCGCACTGCCACGGACTTGGAGGGCCACGCTTCGGGGTGGCCTTCTGCTCTCAGTGGTATTCGACCCGCGGGCCGGGTTTTCTCTTCGGTCCTACCTGTTCTGTTTGCTTGGGCTTGGCAAATCTTGAAACATGAGAACGGATGGCCCAGTCAAAGTGGGCGGTCAGGCCGGTCCTGCGCCTGTTCGCCTTCCTTCGTTGGGTTGGGAGGATGAACTCCCTCTGTCTGCGGTCCTGTCCCCGTCTCCGTCTATCGGCTTTGTAGAGCGAATAGAAGGCAAACAGGATGAATGAATCGGAGATCAGGAAGATGAGGAGGCTAATGCTCATCGTGGTCTCCAGGGACAGTAGGGAAACAGACTAGCAGGAGCTGAGACTGGATCGCAAAAAAGCGACATTGGTGGGGGGAGAATGGACGAAATTGGTCTATGCCACCCACCTAAACAGTGGAAGCCGGCGGTGCTGTGACTTCGAATCCCTCACTCTCCGCCAACGCCTCCGCCGAAGGCTGTTGCGGGTTTGGGCTCCGGGATTCCCTCCAGGGCCACCGCTGCGCGGCGTCCCTTCCGGCCGCACGACCATCCGACCGTAGCGGAGCGTAGGAAGGATAGGACCGCAGCGCCGCAGGCGATGGCGGCCCCGAAGGGGCGAGGACCGGAGGTCCGAGTCAATTGCTGGCACGGGCCTGATCGCTTCCGGCAGTCCACTGGACTGCCTCCAGCGGGCCCTACCTGCCAGCAATTCAGTGACTTCGAATCCCTCACTCTCCGCCAACGCCTCCGCCGAAGGCTGTTGCGGGTTTGGGCTCCGGGATTCCCTCCAGGGCCACCGCTTTGCGGCGTCCCTTCCGGCCGCACGACCATCC
>CAITBU010000352.1 GCA_903890595.1 uncultured Holophagaceae bacterium
GGCTGGGGCTGGGAGGAAGCGCTCTTTGCCGCCGGCTTCCGGCGCGGCGACATGTGCATCAACACCTTCGGCTACCAGATGACACCCGCCGGGATGATGTTCGACGATGCCCTCGGCACCCTGGGCTGTCCCCTGGTACCCACGGGCGTGGGCGATCGCGAAGTCCAGATCGAGATCCTCCGCAACCTCGGTGTCGCCGGGTTTGTGGGCATGGCCTCCTTCCTCCTCCAGATCGGCGAACGGGCCAAGGAGCAGGGCCTGGACCCCGCCAAGGACTTCGGCCTGAAGGTGGCCTTCACCACCGCCGAGCCCCTGCCTGACACCCTGCGAAACTCGGTGGAGACGCTCTTCGGGGCCACCGTTCGCCAGGGCTTCGGCACCGCCGACTGCGGCTGCCTGGCCTACGAGTGCCACGCCAAGGGCGGCATGCACCTGGCCAGCCGGGCCATCGTAGAGATCGCCGATCCCGAGACCGGCCAGCCCCTGGGTCCCGGTCAGGTGGGCGAGGTGGTCGTCACCCTCTTCAACCGCGCCTATCCCCTCATCCGCTTCGGCACGGGCGACCTCTCAGCAGTGGACCACGGGGACTGTGCCTGCGGCCGCCGCTCCCCCAAGCTCCGGGGCTGGCTGGGCCGCTGCGATCAGCTGGTGAAGGTGAAGGGCATGTTCCTCCACCCGGGCACGCTCCAGGGGGCCATGCGCGCCTTCCCGGAGGTGACCCGCTTCCGCGCCGTCGCCACCCGCGCCGACAACCGGGACGTGCTCACGGTTCGCACCGAGGCCATCGCCCCGGACGCCGGCCTCAAGGCCCGCATCGAGGAGCGCCTCCGGGAGATCCTCACCATCGGCGCCGAGGTGGAGTGGGCCGCCGCAGGATCCCTCCCGGACGATGGCAAGGTCATCGAGGACCTGCGCAAGTGGGACTAAGGCGTGCTCCATCCGCTGAGGTAGACTCGGCGCTTGGAGGCTTGCCATGATCCGTCCCTTCCAAGGCATGGTCCCCCGGATCGGCAGCCGGGTGTTTCTCCCGGACAGCGCCCTGGTCCTGGGCGACGTGACCGTCGGTGATGACGCCAGCATCTGGTTCAACTGCGCCATCCGGGGGGACGTGAACTGGATCGCCATCGGCGCCCGCACCAACATCCAGGATGGCTGCTGCCTGCACGTCACCAATCGGAAGTGGCCCCTGCTCATCGAGGAGGAGGTCAGCATCGCGCACAACGTGATGCTGCACGGCTGCACCATCCGCCGGGGCGCCCTCATCGGCATGAGCACCACCATCATGGACGGCGCCGAGATCGGTGAGGGCTGCCTGGTGGCCGCCGGCAGCCTGGTGCGGGAGAACTTCAAGGCCCCGCCCCACAGCCTGGTGGCGGGCTGGCCGGCGGTGGTGAAGGGCCCCCTGGCCGAGGCCCAGCGGGAGCTGACCAGCAGCGTCTGGGCCCGCTACGTCCGCTACAAGGAAGCCTACTTCCAGGACGGTTGGGCCCCTGCGGAAGCCCCGGTCATCGCGAATCCTCAGCCGGGCTTCGCGGAGGGGCATCCCTATCCTTGACGGACGCAATTATGAAGATTGGTTTTTCCTAGACATCGCACGGGTGGGTTGGGTTCCCCCTCCCCAGGGCTTGCGAGGACGGGTAGACTTTCACAACCATGTCCCCCCTTCTTATCCTTCGCGTCCACGCTGACCTGCGTCTTGGACTGGGCCATGTGGCCCGGGCCCTTGCTCTCCAGGAGGCCTGGCGGGCCCTGGGTGGCCTCGCCTGCATCGCCATCTCCGGGGATGACCGCGCCCGCCGCGTGGGTGGCGGCACCCACCCCTTCCTGGAGCAGCCCCTGCCCTGCGAGGCCGTCTATCTAGGGGAGGACCTTCACGCGCCGCTGCCAGAGGCCCTGAAAGCCCGGGCGGCCGTCGTGCTGGTGGACCAGTGGGACACCACGCCGGCCTTCCTCCAGGCCCTGCGCCCTCTAAAGATGGCCGTCATGGAGGACGACACGGATGCGCACGAAGGCGCCGACCTTCTCTTCCAGCCCTTCCTCGAGGGCGTGCGCTGGGCCGACCATCCCGTGAAGGTGGTGGATGGCCGCAAGGTGCGCCCCTTCGAGACCCGCTCTGGGGCCTGCCGGGTGCTGCGGGGCTCGCACTTCATCGTGGTGGACAAGGTCGCCCTGGAGCTGCGCCCCAAGCGCATGCCCCTGCAGCCCCTGGCGGTGCACAAGCTGCTGGTCACCTTCGGCGGCAGCGATGGCCCCAACCTGGCCCAGAA
>CAITBU010000353.1 GCA_903890595.1 uncultured Holophagaceae bacterium
GACGATCCCCTGCACGCTGAGGGTGCAGTAGCCCACCGGTGCCTTGTCATAGAGGTTCCGATAGCGCTCCTGAAGGGCATCCATTTCGGCGTGGCTGCGGCGCAGCTCCTCGTTCTGCATCTCCAGCTCGACCTGGTGCACCTGCAGCTCGTGGAGGAGCCTCAGGGTCTCTGGCCGGGTCGCCGGGTCCCGGACCTCCTCTGCCGAGGAGACCTCCGCCTGCACCGAAGCCTCGGCCCTCTGACGGAGGGCCCGGCCATCCCGACGCTGTCTGGGTGACTGAGGCATGATGTCGTCTCATCGGTCTGCCCGACCCCGGTGTTAGTTCAGGATGAGGGCGTCGGGAGTGTAAGAATGAAAGCCAATAAGGGCGGAGGTTCACCGATGGGCCAGCAGATCTTCTTCAACGGCGGCTTTCACGAGGAAACCGAGAAGCTCCTGAGCATCCAGGATCGGGGGCTCTGCTTCGCGGACGGCCTGTTCGAAGTGATCCGCTGCGTGGACGGCAAGTTCCTGCTCTTCGCCAAGCACATCCGGCGCATGCAGGAGAGTGCGGCGTTCCTGGGCATGGCCTTCCCCTACACCGCCGAGGAGCTGCTAACAGCCTGCCGGGAGCTGTCCCGCCGCAATGGCATCCAGGATGGTGAGCTCTACCTGGAGATCACCCGCGGCGAGGCGCCCCGCTACCACCCGTTCCCCGAGGGCGTGCGGCCCAACTTCTTCATCGTCCTCATCCCCCTCCGCAAGATGCCCGAGGGCTGCTGGTCCGTGGGCGTGAAGACGGTCACCTTCCAGGACATCCGCTGGGGCTACTGCCACATCAAGTCCATCAACCTGCTGCCCAACGTGCTGGGGAAGCAGTACGCCAAGGAGAAGGGCGCCTTCGAGGCCCTCTTCTACCGGGATGACGAGCGGGGGCGGTACCTGACGGAAGGCCCCAGCTCGACGATCTTCTGCCTCCGGGATGGGGTCCTGATCACCCCTGAGCTGGACAACATCCTGCCGGGGACCACGCGCCACTACGTCCTGGAGCTGGCCCGGGCCAACGGCCTGACGGTGCGGGAGCAGCGCCTCTACCTGGCGGACTTCCTCAGCGCCGATGAGGCCTTCATCTCCAGCACCGTCTCCGAGGTGATGCCCGTGGTTCAGGTGGATGATGCCGTGCTCTCCGGGGCCAGGATGGGCCCACTCACCAGCCAGCTGCAGACCTGGTACGCCGCCTTCAAGAAGGACCACCTGGAGTAGGGGAACCCATGCGGCTCCGTCCCGGCACCCGCACCTGGCCTGGCGCCGTCCTGCTGGCGGCCGCCAGCCTCGCCCTGCCCTTGTGGGCGGGGACACCAGAGGATCCGAAGGCCCTGGTCCAGCTACTGGCAGACCCCGATCCCCGGCAGCGCGAGGCGGCCCTGGCCCGCCTGGGCAGCCTCGGCCCAGACGCCGAAGCCCTGGTGACGGCCCTGGTGGCGGCCCTGGGGGCGGAGGACCTCTACCTGCGAGGCGCCGCCGCCCTGGCCCTGGGCCGCATCGGCGCTCCGGCCATTCCCGCCCTGAGCCGGGCGCTGCAGGCTCCCAACGCCGAGGTTCGCTGGTCGGCGGCCATTGCGCTGGGGCAGGCCGGGGCCGCTGCGGGCCCTGCCCTGCCAGACCTGGTGCGGGCGCTCGCTGACAGCGATGGACATGTCCGCCAGGCCGTCGCAGTGGCCCTGGGTGGCCTGGGTCCGGCGGCCCACTCGGCCGCCCCTGCCCTGACCCGCCTGCTCAGCGACCGGGAAGAGGCCGTGCGCGCCGCCGCCACCCTGGCGCTCCGGCAGGTGGACCCCGCGGGCCGGGGCGCGCTGCTCACCCACGCAGCCCTGGTGGCCACTCTGGACCGCCTTGTCCCAGCGCTGATGGTGGAGCTCCACGTGCCCGGCGTGGCCATCGCCCTCATCGAGGACCGGCGCGTGAGCTGGACCAAGGGCTACGGTGTCCGCAGCGCCCAGTCCCGGGAGGCCGTGGATACTGGCACGGTCTTCGAAGCCGCCTCCATGAGCAAGCCCATCCTGGGTCTGCTGGCCCTGCAGCAGGTGGCGCAGGGTGCGCTCGACCTGGACCGCCCACTGGCAGACTACGGCGCGGAGCGGATGCTGCCAGACCTGCCGGAGCGCCGCCGGGTGACGGCCCGCATGACCCTCTCCCACACCTCCGGCTTCCCCAACTGGCGCCCCGGCGGAGAGGAGCGCGAGGGCCCCATTCCCCTGCTCTTCTCGCCCGGGTCGCGGTTCAGCTATTCCGGGGAAGGGATCTTCTACCTGCAGCGAACCCTCGAACGGATCACCGGCCAGCCCCTCGCTACCTGGGCCACCCGGGACCTCTTCGGGCCACTGGGACTCACGGGTACGAGCTTCGCCTGGACGCCGACCCTGGAGGCCCGCCTGGCCACTGGCCACCGCGAGGATGGGACGGTGCTGGCCAAAGCCAAGTACCTGCATCCCAACGCAGCCTACTCCCTCTACACCACCGCCCAGGACTACGCCGCCCTGCTGGTGGAGGTGCTGAAGGCCGAGCGGGGCGAGTCGAAGCTGCTCTCCCAGTCCATGGTCCGCGCATCCCTGGCCCACCAGGTGCGCCTGGACGCCCGCACACCCATGGAGCGCCCCGGTGCCGCCGTCGGCACGGCCGTGTTCTGGGGCCTGGGCTGGTCCCTCAATGCCACGGAGCAGGGCGACATCGCCCACCACAGCGGTTCCAATTCAACCGGCTTCCGTTGCTTCTCCCAGTTCTCCCCCAGCCGCGGTACCGGCCTGGTGATCCTCACCAACAGCACCCAAGGCGGCGAGCTCTGGACCCGCGTCGTGGCGGCCATCGGGGACCTTTGAACGAGGTTGACCTAGATCACTGACCCATGGGTCAACAATGGGACCAGCGACGGCAGAGCCCGGGCCATGAGGCACGCTGAGGCTCACCGCACGGAGGAGCGTCCCATGGGCCTCGAGAAGATCCTGCGCAACAACCGGGAGGCGATCCTGGTGAAGGCCATCGCTGCGCTGCACCGGTCCCACCTGGAGCACTACGAAGCGGCTGGCCCCGAACAGATCCGAGCGCGCCTGGACACCCTGCTGGGCCTGGTCATCGAAGCCGTGCTGGCGCGCAACCTGACCCCCGTCATCAGCCATGCCAATGCCGTGGCCACGGCCCGCTTCGAGGCGGGCGTCGACCTCGCCGAGGTGCAGACCGCCTACAACGTGCTGGAGGAGGTGCTCTGGCTGGAGATCCTGAAGACCCTGCCTGCCCCCGAGCAGGCGGAGGCCCTGGGCCTCGTGGGCACGGTGCTGGGCACTGGCAAAGACAACCTGGCCCGCCAGTACGTCTCCCTGGCCACCCAGACCCGCACGCCCTCCCTGGACCTCAAGGCCCTGTTTTCGGGTACGGACGGGCTCTAGCACGCCTGGGGCGACCCGCCCAAGCCCGAGGCCGCCCCCTCACCCCCGCTTTGGCTTCTCGGCTGTGAAGGGGTTGTGCCGGGGGTGCCCGGCGGGCCACTCAGGCGTTGGGACCACACCGTCGTGGAAGGTCACCTTGCCCTGGAGGATGCAGCCCTTCATGCCCGGGCGGCAGATGGCCCCGTCCACCTTGAGGCAGATGTCATTGACCTCGTACTGGCAGCTCCAACCGCTCATGGGGTCCCGGGGATTGCCGTGTAATCTACCCGCGATCCAGGGCAACCGCCTCACCAAAAAGGAAGGTCTGGTCCGCCCTTTCAGTGGATCGTCAGGTAAGACCCCTTCACCACGAGCCCCAGGGA
>CAITBU010000354.1 GCA_903890595.1 uncultured Holophagaceae bacterium
CAGTCCGGCCTGGGCCGCACCGGCAAGCTGTTCGCCTTCGAGCACGAGGGCATCCGCCCGGACGGCATCACCATCGGCAAGGCCCTCAGCGGCGGCTACTACCCCGTGAGCGCCTTCCTGGCCAGCGATGCGGTGATGGACGTCTTTACCCCGGGCATCCACGGCTCGACCTATGGGGGCAATCCCCTGGCCTGCGCTGTGGCCAGCGCCGCCCTGGACGTGCTGGTGGATGAGGACCTGGTGGCCCGGGCCGAGAGCCTGGGCGCCCACCTGAAGGCGCGCCTGGAGAGCATGGCCACGGACAAGGTGCAGGAGATCCGCTGCATCGGCCTCTGGGCTGGCGTGCAGCTGCACCCCGAGGCCGGGGGCGCCCGCAAGTACTGCTATGCCCTCAAGGACCGCGGGATGCTGTGCAAGGACACCCACGTGGACACCATCCGCCTGGCTCCACCCCTGGTGATCACCAAGGAGCAGATCGACTGGGCCGTGGACCAGCTGGAGGCCGTGCTGAGCTAGGCTAATCGGCTGGAGTGCCATGAGCCCCATCCCCTCAGCCGAGATCTTCGCCCTGCTCGATGACTGCCAGTCGGGGGAAGCTGCGCCCACGAGCAGGCTGTACCTGGACCACGCCCGGACCCATCGCTGCGAGGATCCGGCGCAGCTGGAGGCGGTCTGGGAGCGGGTGGAGGCCGACCAGCGGGCCGGGCTGCATGCGGTGCTTCTGGCGGACTACGAGTGGGGCGCCCGGATGCTGGAGGCGGGCCATGGACGGTGGTCCCCTGAAGCACTGGGGGGGCGGATCCCGGCCCTGCAGGTGCTGCTGTTCCGGTCCCTCCAGCGGCTCTCGCAAGCGGGCGTGGAGGCCTGGCTGGCCGCGGCGGAGGGCCAGGCGAAGCCCCCACCCGCCGGGATAGCAGGCCTGTCCTCCCGGGTGGAGCGGGGGCGCTTCGACGCCGACTTCGCCCGGATCCAGGAGCGGCTGCGGGCCGGCGACACCTACCAGGTGAACTACACCCTGGGCCTGGACTTCGAGGCCTACGGAGACCCCCTGGCCCTCTACCGCCGCCTGCGGGTCCGCCAGCCGGTGGCCTACGGCGCCCTGCTTGCCCTGGGGGAGGGCCGCCACCTGCTGTCCCTGTCGCCGGAGCTCTTCGTGCGTCACGGCGGCGAGGGGGAGGACCGACGTCTCCTGGCCCAGCCCATGAAGGGGACGGCTGCCCGGGGCGGTGGCCTGCTGGCGGCGCCCACCATGGCCGCAGATCGCAAGACCCGGGCTGAAAACGTGATGATCGTGGACCTCCTCCGCAACGACCTGGGCCGCGTGGCGGAGGCGGGCTCCGTGACCGTGCCCGCCTTGTTCACCGAAGAGGCCTTGCCGACCCTGGCCCAGCTCACCTCCACCGTGGTGGCGCGGCCCCGGGCGGACCTGCGGTTCCCCGAGCTCCTGCGGGCCCTCTTCCCTTGCGGGTCCGTCACCGGGGCCCCCAAGCACCGCACCATGGAGCTCATTGCGGACCTGGAGCAGGCTCCCCGGGGACCCTACTGCGGGGCCCTGGGCTGGGTGGACGCGCCCGGCGCGGCACCCCTCGGCTCCTTCTGCCTGTCCGTGACCATTCGCACCCTGGACCTGACGCTCCAGCCCGGACCCACCCCGGTCCGCAGGGGCCGCCTGGGGGTGGGGGCGGGCATCGTACTGGGCAGCGAGGCGGCGGCGGAGTATGAGGAAGTCATGCTCAAGGCCGCCTTCCTCACGGCCATGGATCCCGGCTTTGCCCTACTGGAGACCCTCCTGCGGGACCCCGCAGGGGAGATCCCGCACCTGGACCTGCACCTGGCCCGGATCACAGCGAGTGCTGCCGCGCTGGGCTTCGCCTGCGACCCGGCAGCCCTGCGCGCCGACCTGCTTGAGGCCGCCGCCACCCTGCCGCTCGGAGCCCCGGGTGCGCTGCGCCTGACCCTGGTCAAGGCTGGCCGCAGGGCGGTGACGGCCCGCCCCCTGGACCCACCCTGGGGAGACGCTGAGACGCCTCTGAGCGTGGGTCTGGCCCAGGAGCCTCTGCTGGTGGATCCCGTCCTGGCCCGCCACAAGACCACCTGGCGACCCCAGTACGATGCCGCCCTGGCCGAGGCCCGGGAGCGGGGCTGGTTCGACCTGCTGTTCCTGAACGCCACCGGCGAGCTGGTGGAGGGGGCCCGCAGCAGCGTGTTCCTGCAGTGCGGTGGCCGCTGGCTCACGCCGCCCCTCGCCCTGGGGGCCCTGCCTGGGATCCAGCGGGGCCTGCTCCTGGCAGATCCGGCCTGGAACGCCCGGGAAGCCGTGCTCACCCTCCAGGACCTGCGGGAGGCCGAGGCCCTGGTGGTCTGTAACGCGCTGAGGGGGCCTCTGCGGGCGCAGCTGGCGGGGCCCCTACCGGCCTGAGACCTCGCCCGGACGGATTTCGAATCCGTCCGGGCCTGGAATATCGGATCATCGGAGGTGGAGGTCGCCATGGCCGAAGGCCGCATCGAGTCCATTCACATCGCCACTGCGGCCGGGGCACCCATGCTGTCCCGGGTGGAGGTGTCCGTGACCGCCGGTGCCGGCATCGACGGGGACCGCTACGCCGCCCACGCCGGGAAGTTCTCGGACAAGCCCAAGTCCGGCCGGCAGATCACCTTCATCGAGGCCGAAGCCATCGAGGCCCTGGCCGCAGAGCTGGGCATCACGCTCCAGGCCGGCGAGACCCGGCGCAACGTGGTCACCCGGGGCGTGCCCCTGAACCACCTGGTGGGTCGCGAGTTCGAGGCCGGCTCCGTCCGCTTTCGGGGTACCGAGCTGTGCGAGCCCTGCCAGTACCTCACCGAGCTGACGGGCAAGCCCGGCATTTTGCCGGGCCTTACCCACCGGGGCGGCCTGCGGGCTGAAGTACTCCAGGGCGGCCTCCTGTCCCTGGGCGACACCGTCACTTTCTAGCCGAAGTCCCTTCCACCCCGCTTTTCATTCAGGTGCCCCCATGGTCGAGACCGCCATCACCTTCGACGACGTCCTGCTGATCCCCGCCTACAACCACCACCAGTCCCGGCGCATCGTGGACACCAGCATGACCGACAAGAGCGGCAAGCTGACCCTGGGCCTGCCCATCATGACCTCCAACATGGACACGGTCACCGAGGACGCCATGGCGGACTTCGTGGGTGAGCGCGGGGGCATCGGGGTGCTGCACCGCTTCGTGTCCGTGGAAGACAACGTGGCCATGTTCAAGCGCTGTAAGCACCCGGTGTTCGTCAGCGTGGGCACGGCGGAGAGCGAGATGGAGCGGGTGGAAGCCCTGCGGGATGCCGGCGCCCAGTACTTCTGCGTGGACGTGGCCCATGGCCATGCCAAGTACGTGGGCAAGATGGTCAAGCGCATGCGCGCAGTCCTGCCCAACGAGTGCATCATGGCGGGCAACGTGGCCACCTACGCCGGTGCCGACTACCTGGCGGGCGTGAAGGCCGACATCATCAAGGTCGGCATCGGCCCCGGCAGCGTCTGCACCACCCGCATCAAGACCGGCTTCGGTGTGCCTCAGTTGACGGCCATCCAGGAGTGCGCCCGGGCGGATCGCTCCATCGTGGCGGATGGCGGCGTGCGCACCCCCGGCGACATCGTGAAGGCCCTGGCCTTCGGTGCGGACTTCGTGATGATCGGCGGCATGCTGGCGGGCACCCGGCCCACCCCCGGCGAGCCCATTCGGGATGCTGCCGGACGCCCCACCCACAAGGTCTACCGCGGCATGGCCAGCGCCGAGGTGGCGGACGATCATCTGGGTGGCCTCACGGGCTGGAAGACCGCCGAGGGCGTGGCCACCAAGGTGACCTACCGGGAGGACGAGGAGGAGATCATCGCCGACATCGTGGGCGGCCTGCGCTCCGGCCTCACCTACGGCGGCGCCAACACCATCCGCGAGCTGCAGCGGAAGCTCAACTACATGCTGGTGTCCCCCGCCGGCCGCATCGAGAGCCTGCCGCACAAGACCCTCTAAGCATGGTTTGTGCACAATCTTTAGTACCCGGAGGCCCCGGTTACCCCACGCCGTAGGGCGGGTGCACGTCGGTGGCGAGGCGCATCAGGTCGAACTTCAGCGTCCGCAGCATGACGCCACAGATGTTGTCCGCCCCGTTGGGGGGCGTGCCGTTGAAGTGGTGGCTGTTGTAGAGCCGCGCATAGGCCACCTGGCCCGAGGCCTCGACCACGTAGAGCTGGATCCCTCCAACGCTGCCGGCAGCGTCGGTCATGGCCTCCAGGAACAGGACAAAGTCTGTGTCCAGCCGCTGGGCGGCGGTCCAGGCGGCGTAGGCCCTGGCCCGGCCCTGGGTGTACTTCATCTGGTTGCCCCCCAGGGCTGAAGGGGGCACGGCGTGGAAGGCGGTGGCGGCCACGGCCCCCGCCAGGCCTTCGCCCTTCGCCAAGGCGGCTGCCGTCTCGGCTGTGGCGAGGGCATAGGGATTCTCCGCACGCCGGGGATCCACCAGGGGGTAGACCAGGATGCGGGCGGTGGCCTTGGAGGCCTTTAGACGGTCAAAGGCCACCCGGCGCAGCTTCAGCTCGCTCTCGGAGGGGCCCCCGAAGGCCCGGGCCAGGGGGTAGAGCATGGGTTTGCAGGCTGAGCTCCCCAGGAGGAGCGGCAGCAGGAGCAGGAGAGTGCGGCGCTTCATGACGGGCTCCTTGGTGCATGGAGGATGTTAAGAAAAATACGCCCTATTCCTGGGGGGGCAAGCCTGCCGGAGCGCTTCGGGCGGTGCGGAACCGCACCAGGATCAGGCCCATGGCGATGCAGATGGGAAAGCTGGCCAGCCACACCCAGCGGGGACCCACCCGGGCATAGGCCGCCACCCCCAGCCAGGGGCCCAGGGCCAGGGCTGCCGCGAAGCACAGGGAGAGCAGGCCCATGTACTCCCCCCGGCGGTCTGGCGGCGCCAGGGTGGCCACGGCGTCGCTCATGGCGGGGAACAGGATCATCTCGCCGAAGGTCCAGACCACGGTGGTGAGGATCAGGGTGGTGGGGGCCGTGGCCCAGGCCGTGAGCCCGAAGCCCGCTGCCAGACAAAGTGAGCCGGCCAGCAGCTGGCGGCCGTGGGGCCAGTGGGCCAGGCCCAGGTTGAGGGCCACTTCCAGTGCCACGATGAGCAGGGTGTTCACGGTGAAGAGCAGCCCATAGAAGCGGCTGCCCAGGCCCAGGTCCCGCACCACCCACAGGGGCAGGGTGCCCTCGATCTGGAAGAACACCATGAGCAGCGGCACGAAGGGCAGCAGCAGCCAGGCCAGCCGCCCATCCCGCCAGGGGCTGCCCCCCGGGGGATGACCGTGGGGCAGGGCGGGTGCCGGCGTCCCCTTCAGCACCAGGGTGAGCAGCAGGGCCCCGGCGAGGGTGCTGAGGCCATCGGTCCAGAACACCCAGCGGTAGCTGTGGTGGGCGATGAGGCCGCCCATCGCCGGCCCCACGGCCATGCCCAGGTTCACTGCCAGCCGGTGGAGGGCGAAGACAGCCTTGCGGCGCTCCGGCGGGGCCAGGCCCGTCAGCATGGCCATGGAGCTGGGCCAGAAGGCCTGTGAGAGGCCAGCCCATAGGAAGATCAGGGCAAACAGCAGGGGGCGGGTGGTGGCGAAGGGCAGGGCCAGCAGCAGCGTTCCGGAGCTCCAGAGGCTGGCCTTCAGCACGCGGGCATGGCCCATCCGGTCCGCCAGACGCCCCGAGAAGGGCCCGGCCGCCAGGGCGCCGGCGCCGTAGACCATCATGCCGATCCCCGCCTCCTGGGGCGTCCAGCGGCGCCCCTCCGTGAGGTAGAGCACCAGAAAGGGCATGGCCATGGTGCCCAGGCGGTTCACCAGGGTTGTGGCGCAGATGAGCCAGACCTCCCGGGGGAGGCCACGGAGGCCCTGCCAGGGGTTCATTGGGAGGCGGAGGCCGGCAGGGCGGCGCCAGCCTTGGGCTGCTCGCTGCGGCACCACTCGCTCCAGCTGCCCACGTACAGGGCCGCGCCGCTGAGGCCGGCGACCGCCATGGCCAGCAGGGTGTGGCAGGCCGTGACGCCGCTGCCGCAGTGCACCGCCACCCGCTCCGGGGGCGTGCCCTGGAGCAACGTCTGGAAGCGGTTCCGCAGGTCTTCGGCGGAGAGAAAGCGGCCATCCGGTCCCAGGGTCTGGGGCCAGGGCAGGTTCAGGGAGCCTGGAATGCGGCCCGCCAGGGGATCAAAGGGCTCCGTCTCGCCCCGCCAGCGCTCGGCGGACCGGGCGTCCAGCAGCTTCCAGGAGGGGTTCGTGCGCAGGGCCGCCACGGCGGCTGCCGCCACGGTGGGCAGGTGCCAGCGGTCCGCCGGATAGGCTGGCGCCGGGGGTGGGGGTGGGTCGTTGGTGACCAGGGCCAAGCCTGCCGCCAGGGCCGCGGCCAGGCCCCCATCCAGGACTGATACCCGCGGGTGGCCCAGGGCCCGCAGCATCCACCAGGCCCGGGCTGCGGCATTGCCCCCGCCAGCGGCGTCGTAGACCACCACCTCGGTGGCGGGGGTGATGCCCCAGGCACCCAGCCGGGCGGCGAAGCGGGGCACCGGCGGCAGGGGATGGCGGCCACCCTTGGCCGGGTCGTGGTCAGGCTGCCAGGCGGTGCTCAGGTCCTTTTCCAGGCTGGCGTGGCAGGCGCCGGGCAGGTGTCCGGCCTGGAAGTCGGCGGGGTCCGGCCGGGCATCCAGCAGGCGGATCGTGGCCAGGCGGGCGAGGAGGTCGGAGGCGGTGATCAGGGGCATCTCCCCAGTATGAAGTGTCCGGTCCCGGGATTACCCTGGACGCTGCTTGTCGGAGTTCGCTTGCCTTTTTTTTCTGATTCCCTGTGAGGACCCCATGAGGCCCCCGCCCCCAGAGCTCGGTCGTACGTGGGCCATGGCCCTCGCTGCCTTGGGCTTGGTGCTGGTGGCCCCCTTTCTGTTGCGGTGGACGCCCCTGGCCATCCTGGCGGGCGTGTGGGGCACCCTGCTGCTGGTGGCGCTGATCCTGACGGTGCTGGGTGCCATCATCGGCGTTGCTGCCCAGGCGACCGTCCCGGCCCACTCCCTGGTGGAGCGCCTCCTGCGGCGGTGGGTGGCCCGCTTCTCGCCCGACTCCGAGGGCCTGTGGCTCTACTGGGCGGCCCAGGCCTCCCGGGCCAGAATGGGGGACTGGTGCTTGGGCCGAGCGGTGGCGCTGGGGGGCCGGGAGGCCCAGTTCCAGGAGGCCCTCGCCTTCCTGGAGGGGGGCCTGGGCCATGGGGGTCAGTCCGTCGGTCTGGAGCGGCTGCGCCGAGCGGCTCTGCGGGGCCACCCGGAAGCGGCTTTCCGCTTGGCCGAGGTGCTGCGGTCTGGCGGGCAGCACCTGCCGCGGGACGCTGCCGAGGCACTCACCTGGTACCGCCGCAGTGCCGACTTGGGCTACGCCGCCGCCGCCCTGTGGCTGGCCCAGGCCCATGCAACGGGGGACGGAGTGCCGGTGGATCCAGTCCAGGCCGCCACTTGGACTGGGGTGGCGACCCGCCTGGGACCCGCACCCCCGCTCTCCCGCAGCCTGCTGCGCCACGATACGGCGCCGGAGGATGCGCTGGAGCGGTTGCTTGTCCAGATTTCAGATGCGGTAAACCACGCTGCGGAGCGGGTGGTGGGGTCCCGCAGGGGCCGCCGGGCCTTGTTCCTGGTCTCCGGAGTGGTGGTGGCCTACTGGCTGTTGGGGCTGATCGCTTTGGTCATCGTCCTATGGGTAGGCTCCTCGGGCCTCTTCCACCTGCCCCTGCTGATCGCTTTGCCCCCGCTGGTGGTCCTCACCTGGCGGGCTTGGCGCCTGCGGCGGGAGGGGCCCCGCCGGGGCCGGGACAAGCTCCGGGAAGCCGCTGAGGTCGGGGATCCCGAGGCCTGTCACAGCCTGGCTGTGGCGCACCGACTGGGGAGCGCAGTGCACCCGAAGGATCCTCTGGCGGCGGCGGTCTGGTTTCGGAAAGCGGCGGAGGGTGGACACCGGGAGGCCATGCTGGCGCTTGCGGAAGCCCACCGCACGGGACACGGCGTGCTGCGGGACCCTCAGGAGGCCGCCCGGTGGGCTGAGGCGGCCCGACCGGAGTCAACTTCTGCCCGGGTGGCGCCGATGGAATCTTAGGGGGAACCGATGTCTCGTTTGGGTGGCTGTCTGGTGGTCCTGCTTGCCCTCCTGGGCTGCAAGGACGACCCGCGCCGCATCGAGAACGAGAACCTGGGCATTGCGGTGACCTTCCCTGGCCCGCCCAAGCTGCATCGCCACACGGATCCGGGCCCCTTCGGCGAGGTGGAGTGGTTCGACCTGGCCATGAGCCCGCCGGGCCGCCTGGATGAGACCTTCAGCGTGGCGGTGGGCAACCTGCCGCCGGGCGACAAGGGCGGCAGCACGCCCCGGGACATCCTGAACACCTTCCGGAACTTCCTGGGCTACCGCTTTGGCCCGGTGCAGCGGGTGGACCTGCCCCCCGACAAAGGCCCAGGCTTCCGCTACAAGGCCAAGTCCCCCATGGGCGGGGTGATCGAAGGCGTGGTGGTGCTGCGTCGGAGCCGCCTGCACCATGCCCAGGCCATCGTCCGGCGGGAGGGCGATGCGCGCACCGCGGCCTTCCTCGACGACTTCGAGGTCAGAACTCGCTAGCTTGCCGTCCGGTGCGCCAGCTCGATCACCTGCTCCGCAGCTGCGTCCGTGGCCAGCACCGGGTGGTCCCCGGGCACGGCCTCGCCCACGCCCAGGAAGGGCATGCCGGCGGCTGTGGCGGCAGCCAGATCGTGGGGGCGGTCCCCCACATAGAGGTGCGGCCCCGGGCAGTCCCGCCGGGCCAGGCGGAGCAGGCTGGTGCGGTCGTGGTGGGGCAGGGAGCCCAGGCGGGGGATGGCCGGATCAATGCCCAGGGCCTCAGCCTTGAAGGCCAGCAGACCAGGAGCATTGCCGGACACGAGCCAGACGGGCTGGGTGGCGGCCAGCCGGTGCATGCCCTCGAGCACCCCGGCGTGGGCCACGGCCTGCTGGCCACCCGGGATGAAGGCGCCCCGGAAGCGGGCCACGCAGGCCGCCTCGTAGGCCGCGTAGGCGGCTTCTTCCAGGGGGTGGCCAAAGCGCATCCGGTGGAGCTCGTCCACGATCTCCCAGTCCGTGGAGCCCGTGCAGCGGCCCAGCTCCTCCCGGGTGGGCGTGCCACCCCACAGGGTGCCGAGGGCTTCCCGCAGCAGCACGAAGCCCGAGCTGAAGTGGCCCAGGGTCCCATCGAGGTCAAAGCAGATCGGCACGGGGGCGGCCCTCCCTGGCCCAGCATCGCATGGGCTGGCATGCTCAAGGCAAGGTGGTCCTCCGTGCGCGCTCTGATTGTCCTGCTGCTTCTGTCCCTGCCCCTGGGCGCCCAGTCCCGGGAGGGCCTGAGCTACCGCATTCAGCTGTGGATGCGGGGCGATGCCGAGCCACTGGAGACGCGCTTCCACCTCACGACCACGCCGGTGGTGCGCAGCCAGAACCGGGTGCAGAAGCCCCGCATGGGCGGCTGGCGCCTGGAAGCGGAGCGGAGCCAGGGTACCCCCTACGCCCAGGCCACCCTGCTGGCCCGGGCTGAGCGCCTGCTGTACCTGTCCGGCTCAGCGCCCCAGACCCGGCCCGAGCCCATCGCCCTGCGCTTCGGCTCCCGCAGCATGCAGGTCCACAGCCTGGAGGTCCCCCGGGGGGTCCACGCCTCCCTGGTGCTGGTGGAGATCGCGCCGCGCCTCTTGGCCCTGTGTGACCTCAGCGCCCGCTTCGAGCACGGTGACGTGGCCCGGGTGGAGCTGCACCTGGAGGAGATCCGCAGCACGGCAGGCCTGGCCCCAGCCGAGGCGGGCACCGCCCTGCTGAGCACCCTCCAGGTCTGGGCCCGGGACGCTGAGAGCGAGCCCGTCCCCAAGCCCTAGGGCAACACCGTCAGGGTGGTGGTCTTGCGGGTCTGAGTGGCGGTGCCGAGGCCCGAGCCTCGCTCCTCTGTGCTGGCCCGGGTCACCACCAGCCGGCTGCCCACCCGGGCGAACTGGAGGTCCTGGCTGCTGCCCCCCTCGAAGGTGATGAAGAGGCGGCTGCCCTTGTAGGCTGCGGTGGTGGAGAACGCCAGCGGCAGGCCGTCCTGGCCCACCCAGAGGCGGCCCTCGGCTTTGAGCTCCTTCATGTACTTGCGCTGGTTCTCCGGGAGCCGTGGGAGCAGCTTGAGCACCAGGAGGCGGGCGGGGCGGCCCTGCCAGGCTTCGGCCTTCTCCTCCACCACCTGGGCCGAGGCCAGGTCCCGCAGCAGGGCTTCGGCGTGGTTGAGGGACTCAGAGGCCTCCAGCGCGTCCACGTTGCGCAGGGCGGTGCGGGTGGGGGCCGGCTTCTCCGGATCCTGCTCCTGGACCGCCAGCTCCCGCAGGGCCTGCTGGAGGAGGGGGCGACCCCAGGCCACCTTCAGGCCCTGGGGGCCGTCCTCCAGGTGCAGGGACACCTTGCCCTGGGTCACCACGGGCTTCTTGTCCTCCGTGACCTGGCGCCAGAAGGTGTGCTCCAGCGAAGCCTTCACGGGCTCACCGCCCGTCAGCTTGTGGAGGGCTCCCCGCAGGTCCTCGAGGGAACCGGCGCTGAGGGGCAGAGCCAGGGCAAAAACGAGAGCGGTGGGGCGCATGGGGGCTCCAGGAAGGCTGGGTGGCGGGGAACCGGCCTCCGAAGGGTATCCTGGGAGTCGGGGGACGCATGCCGTTTCGGGATGAATGCGGGGTTTTCGGGATCTGCCATCAGATCGAGGCCTCCCGCCAGACCTACCTGGGCCTCTATGCCCTCCAGCACCGGGGCCAGGAGGCCGCCGGCATCTGCTCCAGCGATGGCCGGGAGCTGTTCCTCCACAAGGCCCAGGGCTACGTGGCGGATGTGTTCACCGAGGCCGTCCTGGACGCCCTGCCGGGCGATGCCGCCATCGGGCACACCCGCTACTCCACCACCGGTGGCAACGTGGCCTCCGCCGCCCACCCCTTTCTCATCCATGGGCGCTTCGGCCAGGTGGCCCTCTGCCACAACGGCAACCTGACCAACACCGAGGCCCTGCGGGCCCGCCTCATCGCCGACGGCCA
Source organism: uncultured Holophagaceae bacterium (assembly GCA_903890595.1). Lineage (GTDB taxonomy): Bacteria > Acidobacteriota > Holophagae > Holophagales > Holophagaceae > Geothrix. The sequence goes on from CAITBU010000354.1 coordinate 11,104, forward strand.
CACCTTCACCAGCCCCTCGGACAGCGAGGTGCTGCTGGCCCTCATCAACCGCGCCCAGGCCGACACCCTGGAAGAGGCTGTGGTGGTGGCCCTCCGCGAGGCTCGCGGCGCCTTCTCGCTGCTCATCCTCTCCGCCGATGTCCTCATCGCCGCCCGGGATCCCCGGGGCTTCCGGCCCCTGGCCATGGGTGCCATGAATGGCACCACTGCCTTCAGCTCCGAGACCTGCGCCTTCGACCTGGTGGGTGCCACCTACCAGCGGGACGTGGCGCCCGGCGAGATGGTGGTGGTGGACCGCACGGGCGGTGGGGTGCGCTCCCGGTTCCCGCTCCCTCTGGTCCAGCCCAAGCCCTGCGTGTTCGAGCACATCTACTTCGCCCGGCCCGATTCGCTGGTCTTCGGCCAGAGCGTCATGGTGGCCCGCCGCGAGATGGGCCGCCGCCTGGCCCTGCGTCATCCCGTGGAAGCGGATCTGGTGGTGCCGGTGCCTGACAGTGGCGTCAGCGCGGCCCTGGGCTACTCCGAGCAGTCCGGCATCCCCTTCGACTTCGGCATCATCCGCAACCACTACGTCGGGCGCACCTTCATCGAGCCCAAACAGACCATCCGCAGCTTCGGCGTGAAGGTGAAGCTGAACCCTGTCCGCCACCTGCTGGCGGGCAAGCGCGTGGTGCTGGTGGACGACAGCATCGTGCGTGGCACCACCAGCAAGAAGATCGTGCAGATGGTGCGCGAGGCCGGTGCGGCGGAGGTGCACATGCGCATCGCCTGCCCGCCCACGGCCTACTCCTGCTTCTACGGCATCGACACGCCCAAGCGCCAGCACCTCATCGCCTCCTACATGCCCCTGGCTGAGATCGCCACCTTCGTGGAGGCCGACACCCTGGGCTACCTGGCCATGGAGGACCTCTACGGCAGCGTGGGCGACGATGGCACGGGCCACTGCTACGCCTGCTTCAC
>CAITBU010000355.1 GCA_903890595.1 uncultured Holophagaceae bacterium
ATCTTCTGGGTGCGCCATCCCTTCGGCATGAGCCAGCTCGCCACCCGGAAGCAGCTGCGGGCGGCGGTGGTGGAAGCCACCAAGCGCTCCTGGCTGCGCCCCAACTGCGTGGAGTCCCTCAGCGGCAAGAACAGCGGGAACAACATGGACCCCTTCCATGAGCACCACCCCGCCATCCACTTCGAGGAGTGGGACCGTCCCGAGATCGAGATCTCCGTCATGCAGAAGGGCGGGGGGAGCGAGAACGTCGGCGCCCAGTACCGGCTGCCGGACGCCGCGCTGGGTGCGGGCCGCGACATCAAGGGCGTGCGCAAGTGCATCATCGACGCCATCGTGAAGGCCCAGGGCCAGGGCTGCAGCCCCGGCATCCTCGGCGTGGCCATCGGCGGCGACCGCGTCACCAGCTGGGAGCGGGCCAAGGAGCTGGTGCTGCGCAAGCTGGGCACGGCGAACCCGGATCCCAAGATGGACGTCTTCGAGAAGGAGCTGACCCGGGACCTGAACACCCTCGGCATTGGGCCCATGGGCTACGGTGGCGTCACCACCGTGCTGGGCGTCTCCGCGGAGGAGATGTACCGCCATCCCGCCAGCTTCTACGTGTCCATCGCCTACATGTGCTGGAGCAGTCGCCGCGGCACCCTCACCCTGGCGGCCGATGGCCAGCCTTCCTACGACCTGTGAGGCTCCCATGATCCGACTCACCACCCCCATCACTGAAGAACAGATCCGCACCCTCAAGGTTGGCGACGAGGTGCTGCTCAATGGCACCGTCGTGCTCAGCCGGGACATGGGCCACAAGTTCATGAAGGAGCAGAAGCCCGAGTGGCTGAAGCCCATCCTCGAGAACATGGTCATCTACCACTGCGGCCCGGTGGTGAAGAAGAACGCCGACGGCACCTGGTCCTTCGTGGCCGCCGGTCCCACCACCTCCATCCGGGAAGAGCCCTACCAGGCTGACGTCATCGAGACTTACAAAGTGCGCGGCGTCATCGGCAAGGGCGGCATGGGCAAGAAGACCAGCGAAGGCCTGCAGAAGACCGGGGCGGTCTACCTCCACGCCACCGGCGGTGCCGGCAGCCTGCTGGCGGAGCGCGTCAAGCGGGTCGTGGACGTGAAGATGCTTGAGGAGTTCGGCAGCCCCGAGGCCTTCTGGATCATCGAGGTGGAGGACTTCCCCCTGGTGGTCACCATGGACAGCCACGGCGGCAGCCTGCATGAGATCGTCGCCCAGACCAGCCAGGACCGGGCCAAGGCCCTGACGTCCTGAGACCTGGAGCCGAGCCCTCCCGCCCGCTAGTCTGAACGGATGGCTCCCACCTACCGGCAGTTTCGCCACGATCTGGCTGAGGCTCTGTCTGCTTTCCTGGAACCCGAGGAAGCTCTGGCTGAGAGCTTCCTCTGGCTGGAGGAGGGCCTGGGCCTGGGCCGGGCCTGGCTGGCGGCCCATGGCCAGGAGCCGGTCCCCGAGGCTTCCTCGGCCCAGGTCCAGGCCTGGCTGCAGCGCCGCCGGGCCGGGGAGCCCTGGGCCTATCTGCTGGGTTGGGCCTTGTTCCGGGACCGCCGCTACCAGGTGACCCCGGCCACCCTGATCCCCCGGCCCGAGACCGAGCTGCTGGTGGAGGCGGCTCTGGATGTGGGTGCCCGCCTGGGCATCGACCGCTGCGTGGACATCGGCACGGGCAGTGGCATCGTGGCGGTGAGCCTGGCCCTGGAATCGCCCTGGCAGGTCTCGGCCACGGACCTGAGCCCGGCGGCCCTGGCGGCGGCGCGGGCCAATGCCACGGCCTTGGGGGCACCCATCACCTTCTACGAGGGCAGCCTCCTGGACCCCGTCCCCGATCCCCTGGGCCTGGTGGTGGCCAACCTGCCCTATGTGGACCCGGCGGACGGCCCCGGCCTGCAGCGGGAGCTGGCCTTTGAACCGGCCACGGCCCTGTTTGCCCCGGAGGGGGGCCTGGCCCTCACCAGTGCCCTGCTCCTCCAGGCCCGGACCCGGGGGGCAGCGGCCTGCCTCCTGGAGATCGGGGCGGGCCAGGGCGGCGAGTTGTGCCGGAGGGCCATGGGCGCAGGATGGGCCAAAGCCATGATTCATCAAGATCTTGCGGGTCACGACCGGATCCTGGTCGCCCTCTCCTGACGGTTTGGCATCATCCTCGCCCTCCTAGGAGCAGGAGGTGCTCCATGAGGAAAATGCTGCCCATCGTCCTGCTGGTCCTGGGGATCGGGTGCTCCATTCCCAAGCGCCATGACCCCAGCCTGCTGAAGAAGCCTTCCATTCCCCTGGTGGAGGAAGTGCCGGCCTCCGCGCCCCTCAGCGAAGGCAGCCTCTGGCGGGACCGTCCCTTTGTGGCGGACCTCCGGGCCTACCGCCTGAATGACCTGGTGACCGTCAAGATCAGCGAGAGCACCAACGCCATCAGCAAGGCCGATGTGAACACCAACCGGTCTGGGAGCAACAAGCTAAGCGCCCCCAATCTCTTCGGCGCCCTGGCTGGGTTCGGCATCGGCAGCAGCATTGCGGATAAATCCACGGCCAACACCAACAAGTTCGCAGGCACCGGCACCACGGGCCGCAGTGCCGTGTTCACCACCACCGTCACGGCCCGGGTCGTGAAGGTGATTGGCAACGGCAATCTCATCGTCGAGGGCTACCGGGACATCCAGCTGAACAACGAGACCCAGCGCCTCTATGTGGCCGGGATGATCGATCCCAACCGGCTGGATGGCACCAACGCCATCACCTCGGGCCAGGTGGCGGAGCTCCGCATCGGCTACGGCGGTGAAGGCATCGTGGACGAGACCCTCAAGCCCGGCTACATCAGCCGCCTCCTCAACTACGTTTGGCCCTTCTAGGAGGCTGAGATGCGTATCGCTGCTCTGTTCCTCGCTGCCCTGACCCTCATGGGGGCGGAGGTTGCCAAGACCGACAAGAAGATCGAGGTCCGGCTCAAGGAAGTGGCCCGCCTGCAGGGGGTCCGCGGCAACCAGCTGCTGGGCTATGGCGTGGTGGTGGGCCTGGACGGCACCGGGGACAAGGATCAGACCAAGTTCACCGTTCAGTCTCTAACCAACCTGATGTCCCGGCAGGGACTTACCATCAACCCAGCCACGGTGAAGGTGAAGAACGTGGCGGCGGTGATGGTGACCGCCGAGCTGCCGGCCTTCGCCCGCACCGGCTCCCGCCTGGATGTGACCGTGTCCAGCACCGGGGACGCCAAGTCCCTGGCCGGTGGCACCTTGCTCATGACCGCCCTGCAGGGCCCCGATAGCCAGACCTACGCCGTGGCCCAGGGGCCGCTGCTGGTGGGTGGCTTCAGCGCTTCCGCCGGCGGGGCTTCCGTCACCAAGAACCACCCGACGGTGGGCCGCGTCCCGGAAGGGGCCCTCATCGAGCGTGAAGTGGGGGGCAACTTCAATGACCGCACCTCTCTGCGCTACAGCCTGATGGAAGAAGACTTCACCACCGCCATGCGGCTGGTCCACGCCATCAACGAAGAGCTGGGCGACAAGGTGGCCCGGCCGCTGGACTCCCGCTCGGTGGAGCTGCAGATCCCCAAGGAGTTCCAGGGTCGCGCCGTGGAGCTGGTGGCCCGCCTGGAGAACCTGCAGATTCAGCTGCAGCCCAAGGCCCGGGTGGTGGTCAACGAGCGCACGGGCACGGTGATCCTGGGCTCGGATGTGCGCATCGGGGCCGTGAGCATCGTGCAGGGTGGGCTCAGCATCATGGTCAGCTCGACCCCGCTGGTGAGCCAGCCAGCCCCCTTCAGCCAGGGCAAGACCGTTCAGGCCACCAAGAAGGACGTGACCGCAGTAGAGGAGAAGGCCAAGACCGTCACCGTGGAGCCGGGGGTCAGCGTCGGCAAGCTGGCGGAAATGCTGAACGGCATGGGGGTAAGTTCCCGGGACCTGGTGGCCATTCTGCAGGCCATCAAGGAAGCGGGGGCCCTCCAGGCCGAGCTGAGGGTGCTCTGATGTCCGTGGTCGGGTTGCCCGCAGTCGATGCCCTGAGCCAGGCCAAGGGGAGCCAGGCCCTGCCCGGTGCGGCAGACCACACGGAGAAGGCCGCCCGTCAGTTCGAGGGGATGCTCATGAGCATGCTGTTCCAGACCATGCGCAAGACCGTGGAGCCCTCTGGGTTATTCGGCGAGGGGGGGCAGTCCCGCTCCACCTACGAGTACCTCATGGACCAGGCCGTGGTTGACCAGGCCGTGTCCTCGGGGCGGGGCTGGGGGCTGGCTGACCGCCTCAAGACCCTCTGGTCTCAGGCAGATACGACCCGGAAAGAAAAAATCGTTCCCGAAGGTTGAAGCTTCTTGGCAAACTGCCGATAGATGGTTTGTCGAGGTGATCATGCGTATCAGCGGAAAAACAGGAGCGGTCGGTAGCACCCAGGGTGTCTCGGGCTCCAGGCCCGCCTCGGCCCCGGCGCTGTCGCCTGCAACCCCTGTGGCCTCCACAGATGCCGTTCAGGTCTCCGCCGCTGCCCGGCTCGTCGCCGTGGCCCAGGAAGCCCTGGCCGGGGTGCCGGACATTCGGACCGAGATTGTGGATACCATCAAAGGCCAGATGGACTCTGATACCTACCATCCCGATGGAAAGGCTGTGGCCGATGGGCTTATTCGGGAACACCTGGCGCGCGTTCACCAGCCCTAGCCCTGCGACCCTCACGGTGAGGGCATGATCAGTCCCCTTGGACAGCGCCAGCTCCTACAGACCGCCTCGGTGGAGACGGCCCGGCAGGCCTTGGAGGGTGGCGTCCAGGCGCAGCGGGAGCAGGCCCGGAAGGCCGCCTTTGACGCCAAGCTGGCGGAAGCCATGCTGGACGTCCCGGAGATCTCCCACTCCGAGTCGATGCAGCTGAAGGAAAAAAACAGGGAAGGGCAGGACCCTGCCTCCCAGCATGGAACAGGGGCCTCGGAGGAACTGCCGACCGAGCCGGACACGGAAGCCACCCCGGCAGCGGCTGCCGGGCCCCACCTGGATCTCTTGGCCTGAGCCTTGCCCAGGAAGGGGCAGGAGGTCTTCCATGCTGCATGCCGTGCCTGAGCTGCTCGATGCCCTGGAGGCAAGGCTGGTGAAAGGGGATGACCCGGCGGAGCTCCTGTCTGGCATCCGCTGGTCCGAGCTGGTGGGCTGGCCCGAGGACGCCGCAGGTGCCCATGCTCTGAAGCTTCGGCTGGTCTCCCTCCAGATCCTGATCATGGGCCTGCAGGCGCCACTGCGGGCGGCCCTCACGGGTCTGTCCGGATCGGCCGCTTACGGCCGCGGGGGCATTCCAGCGGGCTTCAACGGCCTCACCCCCCGGCTTCAGGAAAGGGTCTAGCGATGCCAGGACTGAATGCCAGCCTCTACCTTGGGCTTTCGGGACTCCAGGCCCAGCAGGCCGCCCTCAACGTGGTGGGCCACAACATTGCCAATGTGAACACCCCCGGCTACACCCGCCAGCGGGCCGACCTCAGCGCCGGCCAGTCCCAGATCGAAGGTCAGATCTACTTCGGGACCGGTGTCACCCTGAGCTCCGTGCAGGGCATTCGGGACCGCTTCCTGGACCTCCAGATCTACCGCGAGACCGCCAAGCAGACGGGTGCCGACGAGCGCTACGCCTCGGTGAATGCCATCGCTTCCTCCCTCGGGGACACGGGCAGCACGGGCATTGCTGCCCAGGTCCAGGCCTTCTTCCAGGGGTTCCAGGACCTCTCCACCAATCCGGAGGATGCCGCCCTCCGCACCAGCCTCCTTGGAAAGACCCAGGCCATGATCACGGGCCTGCAGACGAGATACCGACTGCTGGACGACCAGCGGGCCAGTGCCGATCAGGCCATCGGTGCGCTGGTGGGGGAAGTGAACGCCCTCACCGGCCAGATCGCTCAGCTGAACCAGCGCATTGGCACAGAGGTCACATCCGGCGCTAACAACGATGCCCGGGATCAGCGCAAGTCCCTCACGGACAAGCTGGCGGGACTGGTAGGCATCAACGTGGTGGAGAGCTCCAAGGGGGAGTACCAGATCACCCTGGACTCTGGCAATGCCGTCCTGGTGACCAGCACCAGTGCCTTCGACCTGGTGGCCAAGCGCTCAGGGAGCGACGGCTATCTTCAGGTGTCCTCCAACATGGCCGGCACGGTGGTGGACGTCACCTCTGCCATCAAAGAGGGGACCCTGGGTGCCAAGCTGGACCTGCGGGACAACATCCTGGTGGGGTTCCAGGCCCAGCTGGATCAGCTGGCTGCAGGCATCGCCAGCGGCGTGAACTCGGTTCACAAGACGGTGGTCGGTGCCATTGCGTCGAATTATTTCTTCCAGAGTTCGACCGAGGCCAACGGCAGCAATGGCCTACCCGTCTCCATCGCCGCCACGCCGGCCCTCCAGAGTGGCCCGGGTTGGAGCAACCTCTACAAAGGCATGGTGAACCTGCTGTCCGTCAACCGTGACATCGTCGCAAACCCTTCCCTCATCACCGCGGGTGCGGGCGTGGCTGTCGGGGACAACAGCAGGGCCCTGGCCATTGCCCAGCTGGGCAGCGCTGCGGGGACGGTGGAGATGGGCGGGACCGCCACCGCCAGCTTCACTTCGGCCGTGGCGGCCCTGATCACTGACCTCGGCACCCAGACCCAGAACTACAAGGTCCAGAGCACCGCCCAGCAGAACCTGGTCTCGGCCCTCCAGTCCCAGCGGGACAGCCTCTCGGGCGTGAACCTTGATGAGGAAGCCTCCAACATGATGACCCTCCAGCGGGGCTACCAGGCCTCTGCGCGATTTATCAGCGTCATCAACCAGCTGACCGATCAGTTGGTGAACCAGTTCGGCAAGTAACTCCGAAAGCAGGTGAGCCATGTCCTTTCGAACCAGCAGCGCCACCCAGCAGCGCCAGAGCCTCCAAGACCTTCAGGCGACCCAGGAGCGCATGGCCCTCAACAATGCCCGGATCACCTCAGGCAAGCGCATTGGCAGTCCGGGCGAGGACCCCACGGGGGCGGCGGCGATCCTGGACTTCGGCAACTCGATCGATGCCAACACCCAGTACCTCAAGCAGATTGACGCTGCCAGCGCCTACCTCACCAGCGCAGAGAATGCAGTGAACGGCGCCGTGGAGAGCGTCATGCGGCTGGGAGAGTTGGCGGTGTCCGGCTCCTCGGCCTCTGTACCCGAGGTGAACGCCATCCTGAAGAATCTGCTGGCCTTGGCCAACACTCAGTCCCAGGGGAAGTACATCTTCTCTGGCACCAAGACAAATGCCCCGCCCTTCGGGGATCCGCTGGATCCTTACACCTACAATGGCGACGGGAACGACATCAAATTGGGCGTCGCCACCGGCACCCTGGTGTCCACCAACTTGACTGGCGACCAAGTCTTTCTCGGGGGCAAGGGGCTGGCCCCGGGTGCCTCGCCCAGCGACCTCTTCACGGCGGTGCAGAACCTGGCCAGTGGCCTTCAGAGCGGCACTGGCACCTTGATCCAGACGGCCACCACGGGCCTGGATGCGGCCCTCGCCAACCTCAACCAGATGCTGGCCGAGCTGGGC